>JALWNR010000263.1 GCA_027083715.1 Bacteroidales bacterium | reverse complement strand
GGTGAATAAAGAATTTAGCCGTTTAGTACAAATTGTTAAACAACAACGTGAGCTCATAACTGAGGAATTACAAAAACTAAGTTTTGTTCAAAAAGTTTATCCATCACAAGCTAATTTTCTTTTAGTAAAATTTGATAATGCACGCAAAATATACAGTTACTTGACAAAAAATGGCATTATTGTGCGCGACCGTTCAAATATGCACGGTTGCGA
This sequence comes from Bacteroidales bacterium, assembly GCA_027083715.1. Classification (GTDB taxonomy): domain Bacteria; phylum Bacteroidota; class Bacteroidia; order Bacteroidales; family NBLH01; genus NBLH01. The sequence continues at coordinate 4,852 of JALWNR010000263.1, read as the reverse complement.
AAATTCACTACGAATTACCATAGGTACGCCGTCTGAAAATAAAGAATTAATTAATACGTTACGCAAATTGGATAATCTGCCTGAAACAACAGCCGATTTTAGAACAAAATTGCCCAAGCCTCAATTATCAAAGCGCAGCGCAAAAGTGCATAGAAAAACATTGGAAACCGATATTGAGCTGATTTTGGATGTTGAAAATACTCAAATTTTAGGAATTGATACAGGAATTGGCTTTTTTGATCATATGCTTGAACAAATTGCCCGGCATGGAAATATCGGTTTAAGTATTAAAGTAAAAGGCGATTTGCATGTCGATGAGCATCATACAATTGAAGATGTAGCATTAGCCCTTGGCGAGGCATTTAAAATTGCTTTGGCTGATAAAGTGGGCATGGAACGTTACGGTTTCGCTTTGCCTATGGACGATGCTTCTGCACAAGTATTAATCGATTTTGGTGGCAGACCATACTTTGTATGGCAGGCAGAATTTAAGCGTGAAATGATTGGACAAATGCCTACGGAAATGTTCAAGCACTTTTTTAAATCATTTTCCGATGCGGCAGCGTGTAATTTGAATATTAAAGCCGAAGGCGAAAACGAACATCATAAAATTGAAGGGATTTTCAAAGCTTTTGCCCGTGCCATTCGTATGGCAATCAGGAAAGATCCGTTTAGTAACTATTTGCCTTCAACAAAAGGCAGTTTATAAAAAACGTAGCTCAGCTTTCCAGTGCTGATATTGTAGCCACATTCGTATATATACTACAACTTAAAATGCAAATGCTTATCTTTAAAAAAATGAAAACAGTAATCATCGACTATAACGCAGGAAACGTACAATCCGTGTACTATGCCTTGCAGCGCATTGGGGTAGAAGCTGAAATAACGGATAATCATAACAAAATAAAAACTGCCGATAAAGTTATTTTCCCCGGTGTGGGTGAGGCTGGAAGCACTATGCACTATTTAAAAACTCGAAAGCTCGATACTTTAATCAAAGAACTAGAGCAGCCGGTTATGGGAATTTGTTTGGGAATGCAACTGCTATGTAATTACTCCGAAGAAGGTGATACTGCTTGCCTGAATATCTTTCCAAATACAGTAAAACTATTTAAAGGCAATGAAAAAGTGCCTCATGTAGGTTGGAACAGTATTGCCAATCTAAATGGCGATTTATTTAAAGGTGTACCGGAAAACAGCTATGTTTATTTTGTGCACAGCTATTATGTTGAGATACTTGACGATACCATAGCCACTTGTAATTACATGCAAAATTTCAGTGCGGCTATTCAAAAAGATAATTTCTATGCCGTACAGTTTCATCCTGAAAAAAGCGGAGAAATAGGCACCCTAATATTACAAAATTTTATAAATCTGTAATCCATGTTAATATGATAGAAATAATACCTGCAATTGATTTAATCGAAGGTAAATGCGTTCGCCTGTTGCAAGGCAATTACATGCAAAAAACCATATATAACGAAAATCCTTTGGAAGTTGCCAAAGAGTTTGAGGCTGCCGGTATCAAACGATTACATTTGGTCGATTTAGACGGTGCCAAAGTCGGAGAAATCCGAAATCTTCCGGTACTTGAAAAAATTGCTTCGCAAACATCATTAACTATTGATTTTGGAGGGGGTGTAACAAACAGTAATGATTTTCAATCCGTTCTAAATGCAGGTGCAAAATATGTTGCTATTGGCAGTGTTGCAGTAAAGCAAGCCGATGTTTTTTCGGGATGGATAAAGCTATTTGGTGCTGATAAAATTTTGCTTGGCACAGATGTTAAAAACAAAAAACTTGCAGTTTCGGCTTGGACAGAAACCACTGATGTTGATATTTTTGATTTTCTTGAAGAGAAAATCAAACAAGGAATAAATACCGTATTTAGCACTGATATTTCAAAAGACGGGATGTTGGTGGGACCTGCATTTGATTTATATGCCGAACTGCATCAACGGTTTTCCGGATTAAATATAATCGCATCAGGCGGAGTTAGTAAATTAGAAGATGTTTATGCCTTAGAAAAAGCCGGGTGCTTTGGTGTAATTATCGGGAAAGCCATTTACGAAGGACGAATTACTTTAAAACAGCTTTCGGAATTTATTTATTTGTAAAGATATGCAGAGGCATGTCTCAACTTTCAACTTTATTACTTTACAAACTTTTTACAAAAAAAATGTTAACAAAAAGAATAATTCCCTGCCTCGACATCAAAGACGGACGTACCGTAAAAGGTGTGAATTTTGTCGATTTGCGCGATGCCGGCGATCCGGTAGAACTTGGTTCTGCTTATGCCCGGCAAGGAGCTGACGAATTGGTTTTTTTAGACATTACTGCCACAGTAGAACGGCGCAAAACATTAGCCGAATTGGTTAAAGAGATAGCTTCTCATTTAAATATTCCGTTTACGGTAGGTGGCGGTATTAAATCTGTAAACGATGTTTCAGTTTTGCTCAACAATGGAGCAGATAAAATTTCCATTAACACGGCAGCGGTTAAAAATCCTTATTTGATAAATGAATTGGCAAAAAATTTCGGCAGCCAATGTGTGGTGCTTGCCATTGATACACGCTTTGATGGTAATGATTGGTTTGTTTACCTCAATGGAGGAAGAACTCCCACAGACATCAAGGCTTTTGAGTGGGCAAAACAAGCACAGGAGCGCGGAGCAGGTGAAATTCTACTCACCTCAATGAACCACGACGGAACAAAAAACGGTTTTGCGGTGGACATCACCCGTAAAATTTCCGAAGCATTAAATATTCCTATTATTGCATCGGGTGGAGCGGGTAAAAAAGAACATTTTTACAATGTTTTTACCGAAGGTAAAGCCGATGCTGCTCTGGCTGCAAGTATTTTTCACTTTGGCGAAATTCCTGTACCGGAATTAAAACAATATTTAAAAGAAAAAAATATTTCTGTTAGGTTTTAATAAGTTGGGGTGCACTATCTGCCTAGGCTTGACAATAAAATTGATAAAAAATGAAAATAAATTTCGACAAACAAAACGGTTTAGTACCTGCCATTATTCAGGATGTGAATACTAAAAAAGTACTGATGCTGGGCTATATGAACGAGGAAGCTCTGAAAATCACCCAAGAAACCGGAAAGGTTACTTTTTACAGTCGCTCGCGCCAAACTTTATGGACAAAAGGCGAAACTTCCGGCAATTTTTTATATCTAAAAGATATAAAAGTAGATTGCGATAAGGATACGCTGCTTATTCAGGCAAAACCCACAGGTCCCGTTTGTCATACAGGTACTGATACCTGTTGGGCAGAAGAGAACACACAAGGCGTTGACTTTTTATCACATCTCGAAGAGGTAATTGAGCAGCGCAAATCCTCAACTGCCGAAAAATCATATACCAAAAGCCTTTTTGACAAAGGCATTAATAAAATTGCCCAAAAAGTCGGCGAAGAAGCTGTTGAATTGGTAATTGAAGCCAAAGATAACAACGACGAACTATTTGTAAACGAAGCTGCTGATTTAATGTTTCACTATTTGGTCTTGCTCAATCAAAAAGGTTTTAGTTTAAGCGATATTGTAAAAGTGTTGGAAAAAAGACATGCAAAATAAATATGAATAAATTCATTGGATGACTTTAAATCATCCAATGAATTTATTCAATTTCTAATACTTCTTTGCAAAGTTTTATGCTTGTTTCATCGCCGGTATATTTGCCTTTGGTATCCGAAAGTTTTACGGTATGTATCCAATGTTGTCCTTCGGGTTTGGCTTCGGTGATTTTTATAACAATATTTAAAGGCTTAACCCCTACATCATTTGTAAAATTTGTACCTATACCAAAGGATATTTTTATTTTTCCACGACAATGTTTGGTAATTCGTTCCACAGTTTCAGGATTTAATCCATCGGAAAAAATAATGGTTTTTGACAGTGGATCGATTTTTAGCGATTTATAATGAGCAACTGCTTTATCGGCAAATTCAATAGGGTCGCCTGAATCCTGACGTACACCGTCAAACAGTTTGGCAAATTTAGTATCAAAAGCCTGAAAAAATACATCACTTGTAAAAGTATCGGAAAGAGCAATTCCTAAATCACCGCGATAAACTTTTACCCAATTTTCAAGAGCAAGTTTATTAGCCATTTTAAAACCGTATTTTGCCGCATGAAACATAAACCATTCGTGTGCATGGGTACCAACTGCTATTAAATTATGTTTCATTGCAAAATAAACATTACTTGTTCCGATAAATGATGGTTTTCCATAGTTTTTAAGCGCTTTAACAATTCGATTATGATTATCAAAAGAATAACGGCGACGCGTACCAAAATCGGCAACACTAATTCCCAGTAAATTAAATCCAGTAGCTTTTTTACGTGCTATGTCAATAATTTTTGCTTCGTCGTATATTTCTTGCCCTGTCATTTTAAAATACAGTTCTGAAATTAATGCCATAAGTGGCACTTCCCACAAAATTGTTCTGTACCAGTATCCTTCAATAGAAATTTGTAGATCATCTTCTTGTTGAATAACTCCAAGTTCGCTTGGGTCATATCTATATCCGGCTAAAAAATCCAAGTAAGTTGGGTCTAAATATGGACAATTATTTTTTAAAAAACCTTTTTCATTCTTTGTTAAAGCAAGTTCAGACATTTTTGCAATTTCTTTACGCAGTTGTTCAGCAAATCCTTCGGGGAAAGCTGTTTTCCCACGGTTAATAAATTGATAACGAACCTTGGCACGCGGGAATATTTTAATCACTGCATTTTGCATAGTGAATTTATATAAGTCATTGTCTATTATTGATTTAATCATAATTTGCTATTTGTTTGTTTATTTTTTTAGCTAATTTAATTAAAAATATACAATCGGCAAGTT
>JALWNR010000262.1 GCA_027083715.1 Bacteroidales bacterium | reverse complement strand
TACGGATAAAGTAGAAGTAAACGGAAAACTTATTAGCCCTGAAAAAAAAGTCTATATTTTAATTAATAAACCTAAAGATTATATTTCAACCGTTGATGATCCGCATGCTGAAAAAACAGTTATGGACTTAATAAAAAATGCTACGAAAGAACGTGTTTATCCGGTTGGACGACTTGATAGAAACACAACAGGCGTACTGCTTTTAACCAATGACGGAGATTTAACAAAGAAACTCACCCACCCAAGTTCCAATAAAAAGAAAATCTACCGAGTTACCCTTAATAAAGCTGTAAGCAAAGCGGATATGGAAAAAATAGCCAACGGCTTTGAACTTGAAGATGGCTTTATTAAAGCAGATGCCATTAGCTATATTGAAGATCGGAAAAAAGAAGTAGGTATTGAATTACACTCAGGTAAAAATCGTATTGTCAGAAGAGTGTTTGAACACTTAGACTACAAAGTAGTTAAATTAGACAGAGTATATTTTGCCGGACTAACCAAGAAAAACCTTAGTCGTGGAAAATGGCGATTTTTGAGTGAGCAGGAAGTATCTATGCTTAAAATGGGAGCATACGAATAAAATTCCAATTCCCGATTTTGAAAAAGCATAAAAATGAAGCTAAACTATATTGATTTTATTCGTAAAAATTATGATTTCCCGCAAAAGGAGTTTCGCTTAAATCAAAACAATGAATTAATATTTCACAACATTGATTTATTGCAGTTGATAAGCAAATACGGTACACCTTTGCGATTTACCTATTTACCTGCCATTTCAGAAAACATAAAACGTGCAAAACAATGGTTTTATAATTCGATGCAAAAAACCGGATATAAAGCAAAATACCATTACGCTTACTGTACTAAAAGTGCTCATTTTAAACATATTATAAATGAGGTTTTAAAAAATGACACTCATATAGAAACCTCATCGGCTTTTGATATAAACATTATACAAAAACTAAAAAAAGAAGGAAAAATAGATAACAAAACCTATATTATTTGCAATGGGTTTAAACGAAATCAATACATTTTAAATATCCAAGAATTAATTAATTCAGGACATAAAAACTGTATTCCTGTTATCGATAATTTTAAGGAGTTGCAACTTTTACAATCAGGAATAAAACCCGATTTTAAAATAGGTATTCGGATAGCATCAGAAGAAGAACCTAATTTTGAGTTTTATACCAGTCGTTTGGGTATCGGCTACCGCGATATTGTTCCGTTTTATCTACAAAATGTAAAAAATAACTCACAAGTACGTTTAAAAATGCTGCATTTTTTTATTAATGCAGGCATTAAAGATAGTGTACATTATTGGAACGAGCTTGACAAATGCCTGAATGTATATGTAGAATTGAAAAAACATTGCAATGCATTGGACAGCTTAAATATTGGTGGTGGTTTCCCTATTAAAGATACACTGGCTTTCGAGTATGATTATCAATATATAACTGATGAAATTATCAGGCGAATAAAAAATGCCTGTGATGCCGGAGGAGTTGAATATCCCGATATCTTTACCGAGTTTGGCAGTTTCACCGTAGGTGAAGCTGGCGGAAATATTTATAAAGTACTATACCAAAAACAACAAAACGACCGTGAAAAATGGTTGATGATAGATTCTTCATTCATGACCACCTTGCCGGATGTATGGGCTATAAAAAAACGCTTCCTTTTATTACCGGTTAATCATTGGGATAAAACTTACGAACGAGTTCTATTAGGTGGTTTAACCTGCGATAGCGACGACTATTATAATATGGAGCGCCATATTGATGGTGTTTATCTGCCTAAATACGATAAAGACAAAGCTCTGTATATCGGATTTTTTAACACGGGTGCTTATCAAGAAAGTATCGGTGGATATGGAGGTTTGCAACACTGCCTTATTCCTCAGCCACGCCATATTATCATTGATAAAGACAAAAATGGTGCATTGCAAACTCAAATTTTCAGAGAAGCTCAGTCTCATGATGATTTTATGAACATATTAGGTTATTGAGTAACCAATGTTGTACATTATTCGGATAGTAACTGACTAAAGATTGTCTTATCTATTGCAGAATGCCAACAGATTAACAGTTGATACCACTGATTTATCTGACATTCCAATTATCTGTATTTCCAATTACCCGAGCTATATTTAGACTAAATATAAATAACACATTTAAAAACAGATTAATCCACTATTAACTAGTTATATATCTGCGATATGCATAGATTTACATATCCTGCATATTGGATTTTTTCATATATTGAAAACATTAAACATCATTATTATGGAAGAATTAAAGAATACGAACGATCAGTCAAGAAGAAAGTTTTTGAAACAAGTAGCTATTGGTGGAGGGGTAACCATAGCTTTAGGTAATTTAAGTTTTACTTTTATAGAAGATGAAAAAAATCCTTTATTAGAAAAGAAAGTGATTATTTGCAATTACAGTATTTGTGCTGGTTGCAAAACCTGTGAAATTTCATGTTCAGCCTATAATTTTAAGAGTATAAACGGGAAACAAACCTTCGGTTTAGTAAATCCGAAACACACCAATATTAAAGTTCATCAATTTAATCCGGCATTAGATATCCCCGCAACTTGTGCAGGTTGTCCCGATACACCCTGTATAAATGCTTGCCCGATTACCATTAATCCAGAAACCGGAGAAAAAGCCCTTTATGTTAAAGAAGGAACTATGGCAATTGCGGTGCATGAAGACAAATGTGTTGGCTGTGGTTTATGTGCAAAGGCTTGTGAAACCGAACGCGTTGGAGTAATCAGAAGAAACTCAAAAACAGGAAAACCGGAAGGTTTATGTACATATTGTGATGGAGACCCATCCTGTGTAAAAAATTGTCCTTATGGTGCTTTGTCATATATAACTGTTAATACCGAATATGAATTTTTTGGTAAATCTCCGGAAGAAATAGCTGAAATTTTAAGCAAACGATTTTATGGAGTATAATTTAGAATACTTCCCTGTTTTTATTAAAAAAAAGACAAAACAAAAAGCAAAAAAATGGAAAACAATTACGGAACAATTCTCGATATAAATTTAACAACCAGAAAAATTGAGAAATTAAAATTATCTGGTGATGATATTAAAAATTTTATGGGCGGACGTGGTCTAGGAATGAAAATTCTGTATGACCGCATTAAGCAGGGACAAAACCCTTTTGCAGAAGATACTCCACTGATTTTTATGCCGGGTACTTTTTCCGGCTTACCAATACCCTCTGCTTCAAGGATGTGTGTTGTTACCAAATCGCCACATACATCTCCCAAAAAACCAAAATATGAACACTCATCAACTGTTTCCTATTCAAATATGGGTGGATTTATTGGTCCCGAAATTAAATTTGCCGGATATGAAGGCATTGTAGTAACCGGGAAATCACCTTTTCCTGTTTACCTGAAAATCGAAGACGACAAAGTGGAAATTGTGGATGCAGGAAAATTTTGGGGAATGCCCACAGACCAGTTTGACAAAGAATTTGACAAAGAGTTAAAACATGAGTTTCAAACATGCTATATTGGTCTTGCGGGCGAAAACAAAGTATCATATGCATGCATTATTAGCAAAGCTTCAAAAACCGCAGGCAGAGCAGGAACAGGTGCCGTAATGGGTGCTAAAAACCTGAAAGCAATAGCTGTACGCGGAACAGGAATGCCCAATGTTGCAGAGCCTGAAAAGTTTACAAAACTAATTACTGAGGCACGTATATTTTTCAAAGATAGAACACAAACCAAATGGTGGCGCGATTACGGAACAGCCGGAGCATTAAAACCATCAAGTGATGCCGGCTCAATGGCAGTTAAGAATTATAGAGAAGGTACTTTTCCGGATATAGTTAACTATGATGCAGAAACTGCTCGCCAAAAAATTTGGAAACGTAACTACGCTTGTTATACCTGTCATTTATCATGCAAAAAATCAGGTGTGGTTAGTGAAGGGCGTTTTAAAGGTACCATTGTGCATGATTCTCCCGAATATGAAACAGGAACTATGTTAGGTGCTAACCTTTTGATGACAAACATTAACGATGTTATGAAGGCCATTTATGACGGGGATAATTACGGATTAGATATTATTTCTTTAGGCAATACTATAGGCTTTTTAATTGAAGCTCATGAAAAAAAACTTATTAACAAAGAATTTTTAGATGATATAGATTTGAAATGGAACGATATCGACAGTATTTTGGCAATGATTAAGAAAATTGCAAAACGCGAAGGGATTGGTGATTTGGCATCAAAAGGAGTTAAAGCATTATCTGAAAAAATAGGTAAAGGCTCTGAAGATTTTGCCATGCATGTAAAAGGGCATGAATTGGCTGCATGGAACGTACATGTTAATTCCGGAACCGGCATAAGTTACGCAACTGCAAATCGCGGTGCCTGCCATTTAAACGGAAAGAATGCAGAAGGTCAAAATGGCAATGCACTTAAAGATTCCTTAGCAATATGCTTTTTTGCAACTGGCTGGGGAGGTTATGACGAACAACAACTAGTTGATTTTGTAAATGCCATTACAGGTTCTAACTGGACAAAAGATGATTTTTTTGAAACAGGAGAGCGTATTTTTAATTTGGAAAAAATGATGAACTACCGTGAAGGCTTTACTGCCGAAGATGATGTTTTGCCGGAACGTTTCTTTAAAGAACCTTTGACTGTTGGAGAAAAAAAAGGATCTGTTTTAGTTCGAAAAAAGTGGGAGCAAAAAATGAAAGATTATTACACAGAACGCGGATGGGATTTAAAAACATCGAAACCCAAAGATGAAACGCTTAAAAAGCTAAAATTGGATTTTTTGGTATAAGATATTAAAGCAGGACTTAAGTCCTGTTTTTTTTACTTCCCAAACACATCTACTGCTTCAACCTGATAACCCATATTTCGTAAAAGTGCTATTAAACCGGTATTTCCGCTTAAATGACCCGCTCCTACTGCAATAAAACATGAATGTTCTTTCATTTTTTGTTCCAAAACAGATACCCAATATTTATTCCGGTTGGTAAGCAATTGGGCTGAATATTTTTGGATTAGTTTTTCATCATCAGTTTGTTCATGTAA
>JALWNR010000261.1 GCA_027083715.1 Bacteroidales bacterium | reverse complement strand
TTTTATCCTTAATTTATTTCTTTTACTACGTAAAAGAAATAAATGTGTATTCGTACATCTATTCTTTATATGCAGGATATACGCTTGCACTTATCACCGGTTGGCTGAAAATCAGAAAATACATTGTACTATCATCTCTTCATAATATCAGGGTTTTGTTTTTAAAAGTTTTTCATTTGGGAACTTATAATGCCGTGAGCAATTTAATTCAAAAAATGAATTATCGTTTAAGCTATTATCTGATTGAATATTTTTTAGGTATTCATGCTTTGGGCAGGTTTTCGGTAGGAGTACAAGTGAGTGAAAGCACATGGCTGATAGGACAAAGTGTTGCATCTGTACAGTATGCACGAATTGCAAATCTTGATAACAAAAAATCTGCTACAGGATTAAGTGTGTCTTTGTTGAAAATTACCTTTTTGATTTCATTGGTAATCATTGTTTTCTTTGCCATTTTACCCGAATATTTTTACCGGTTGATTTTTGGAGCAGAATTTACAAATATCAACCTTGTAATTATTGCTCTTGCTCCGGGAATTGTGGTATTATCCTGCAATATGATATTAAGCCATTATTTTTCCGGTACGGGAAGATATAAAATTAATACCATTGCTTCGGCAATCGGTTTTGTTTTTATAGCGGTTTTTGGGTTTTTGTTAATTCCTGAATACGGCTTATTGGGCGCAGGAATAGCCATGTCAGTATCTTATACTGCATCAACTGTTTATTTACTGATAAAATTTATCCGTCATACGCAGGTTTCGTTTACTCGTTTATTCATCACTCAGGATGATTTCAAAACAATGAAAAGTATTATAAAACAGTTACTTTCAAAAAATCCTTAATAATTTCCGAAATTTGATCAAATTCCAAAAGAAAACCATCGTGTCCAAAGTCGGATTTTATTATGTGTAGTTGTGTTTTAGGGATGTATTTTGCCATTTTTTCCTGTTCTTCGGGCAAAAATAATATATCGGAGTCAATACCTATTATTAAAGTACGTGCAGTAATTTTTGCCAGAGCATTTTCTATGCTGCCGCGATTTCTGCCCACATTGTGCCCGTCAAGTACTTTTGAAAGGATGTAATATGAATAGGCGTTAAAACGTGTGCGCAATTTTTTGCCTTGATAACGTTGATACGAATCGGCTCGAAAATCTTTACTTACTTCATCACTTTTTTCAGCTTGTGTTTTATTGTAAGCAATGGCATTCCTGTAGCTTATTAAGGCAATGGAGCGTGCAGCTTCCAGTCCTTTTTGTCCGCCATCGGGGCGGTCTTCGTAAAAAGTAGGGTCAGCTTCAATAGCCATGCGTTGCGATGTGCTGAATGCAATCCCCCAAGGCGAAAAACGTGCGTTGGTAGCAATCAGGAACAAATTTTCAACACGCTCCGGCTGCATTATTGCCCATTCAATTGCCTGGTGCCCGCCAACCGAGCCACCGGTAAGTATATGTATTTTGTTAATTTCCAGATAATCTGCCAAAACTTGATGCGCATTTACCAAATCCCTTACGGTAATAAACGGAAAATCACGATAATAGGCTTTTCCTGTTTCGGGATTTGTTGATAAAGGTCCCGTTGTTCCGTAATGAGAACCTAAAATATTGGCACATACAATAAAATATTGCTCGGGGTCAAAAGTTAAGCCTTTGCCCACCATTCCGTGCCACCATTCTGTAGGATCGGAATTTGCCGTAAATGCATGGCAAATCCATACTGCATTGCTTTTGTCTTTATTTAATTTGCCATAAGTAGTATATGCAATTTCCAATTCAGGCAAATAGCTACCCGATTCAAGCTGAAACTTCTTGTTGTATTTGTAGGTATTGTATGACATAGTTTAATTAAAAATTTGCAACAGAAATCTTTTAGGGCTGACCTTAAATTTTTCCGTTGCAAATATATAATTACTTTTTTCTTTATTTAACAATCACTTCTTCAAACTTTTGTTCAAATATATTAATATCAACTTCTGTGAGATGTTTTAAATTATCTCCCACAGGACATCGGTTTATTATGTCTTTGATCCATTCGGTTTTACTTGCGGCGCTGAGTTTAGTGTTTACAATTAGCTCCACTTTTATGTTTTTAAAACCTGCTCTTTCAACTTCCGATACGCCCATAAAGCGTGCGGGATTAAGATTTCCGCTGATGTTTATTTTTAAGTCATCAAGCCGGAAACCTCTTTCTTTTGCTGTGATATGCGCAACCACACTTAGGCAGCCTGCATAAGAGGCAAGCAGGTATTCAACAGGGTTTGCTCCGTGATCAGTTCCTCCCAGATTTTGAGGTTCATCAATTATAAGTTCAAAATTTCTTGCTTTTACAATTGTTTTTGTTGCACTTTGGCTTTTTGCTTCTATGTTAAATGTTAAATCTGTCATTTTTTTTTAGATTTTCAGGTAAATTAAATTTGTTCAAAAGCTTGTTCGATATCGGCTTTTATATCATCAATATGTTCAATGCCTACCGACAAGCGCAATAGGTTTTCAGTAACTCCGGCTGCTTTCTGATCATCAGCAGATAATTGTTGATGCGTAGTAGCTGCGGGCTGAATAATCAATGTTTTTGCATCACCCACATTTGCCAGGTGGCTGATTAATTCCAGACTATCCACAAATTTTTTGGTACTTTCCAAATTGCCTTTGATACTGAATGAAAGTACACCGCCAAATCCGTGTTTCAGATATTTTAATGCATTTTCATGGCTTTTGCTTGATTTTAAGCCGGGATAATTTACCGATTCTACTTTTGGATGTTGTTCCAGCCATTGGGCAACTGTCAATGCATTGTCCACAGTGCGCTGAACACGCAAAGATAGGGTTTCCAAGCCTTGTATCAGCAAAAAGGAATTAAACGGACTAATGGCAGGACCAAAATCACGCAAGCCTTCCACACGCGCCCGTATGATAAAGGCAATATTTCCAAACGGAGAATCCGCGCCAAAAGTTTCCCAAAAATTTAATCCATGATAACTTGGGCTGGGCGTGCTTAATTGTGGAAATTTACCGTTTCCCCAATTGTAATTTCCTCCATCTACAATTACTCCGCCAATACTTGTTCCGTGTCCGCCTATCCATTTGGTTGCCGATTCAACTACTATATTAGCTCCGTGTTCAAGGGGTTTTACCAAATACCCTCCTGCTCCGAAAGTATTATCTACAAAAAACGGAATATCGTACTTTTGTGCCAGTGCTGCCAGTTTTTCAAAATCAGGCACACTAAATCCCGGGTTTCCGATTGATTCAGCATAAATTACTTTGGTGTTTTCATCAATCAAAGGCTCAATGCTCTCTGCCTTATCATCTTTGGCAAATTTTACTTCAATTCCCAGATTTTTAAACGTATGTTTAAACTGGTTGAAAGTACCGCCGTACAAAAAGGGAGAAGTAACAATATTATTGCCCGGACTTAAAATATTGTTCAGTGCAATAAATTGTGCTGCATGTCCCGAAGCAACTGCTAAAGCTGCCACACCACCTTCCAAAGCAGCAATACGTTGTTCAAAAACATCGGTGGTAGGATTCATCAGTCGTGTGTAGATATTTCCAAACTCTTTCAGTGCAAATAAATTGGCTCCGTGCTCCGAGTCTTTAAACACATAAGATGTTGTTTGATACAAGGGTACTGCCCTTGAAAGTGTGTCTCCGTCAGGTGAATGACCTGCATGTACTTGTAATGTTTCGTAACGATAATTTTTTTTCATGACTCTGATTTTAAAATTGATTAATAATGATAGCTCTGATATTTAATTTTCTATAAATGTGTTTATTTCCGTCTGAATTTCTTGCTCGAATAATGTTTTATGTATTTCTCGGAGTGATTTGTCAGTATCTTTTTTATCTACAATAAGATAAGTAACAGCGTCTGACGCTCCGACTGAGCTTAGCTGGATATTAATTCCTTGTTCTGATACAGCAGATAAAATGCGTGCTGCAACGCCATAGGCTTCGGTCATTCCGTTTCCGACCACCGCTATAAGCGAAACATCCTTTTTTACCAAAATATTGGTAAGTACTTTTAATTTCAATTTGCTGATTAAATGATATGCATTATCAATAACATCCTTGTCAATTAGTAAGTTAATGGCTATTTGTGAAGTAATCACCGAATTAATATTGATGTTGTGCAGATGCAAAATTTTGGTTATTTCAGATAAAATACCGGGGATATAACCAACACCGGGACCTTGCAGCTTTAAAATGCCCGTATTATTATCAACAGTAACACTTTTACTTACTTCTGGATGAATAGAAATATTCCCATTGATAACTGTTTGTGGGTGCGTGTTTTTTGTGATGTTGTTAATATTGAATATTTTGATGGGAATATTGGCTAAACGCACCGGTTCAACGGTTCGCGGGTGTAAAATACCTGCTCCGAAATATGCCAGCTCTGCTGCTTCCGAGTAGGTTAAATGTTTTATTCTTCGGGTATTTTTTATAAGCTTCGGGTCTCCGCTCATAAAGCCGTTTACATCTTTCCAGATATCAAGACTTTCAGCATCAATACAATAGGCAAAAGCTGCTGCACTGTAGTCTGTTCCTCCTCTTCCCAGCAGTGTGATTTCTGATTTTTTTGAAACTCCGTAAAATCCGGGAACTAAATAAACAACATCTTTGTTAAACGTTGCAGCTACCTGCTTTTTTGATGCTTCTAAATCAATACTTGCATTTCCAAAAATTCCATCGGTAACTAAACCTGCATCTTCGGGACATACAATTTCCGAACTAATATTTTTATCCTCAAATACTCCGTTTAGTACTAATGCTGATAATTTTTCACCAAAACTCAGTACATAATCATAAGCTTTTTCAGGTATGTGCCGGATGTAATAAATGCCTTGCAGGTATTGTCTTAACAGTTTAAGCTGCTCCGATAAATCATCCAATGTGTTTTGTCTGATTTTATCATTATCAATTAAATCAATGATTAAGGATGATTTAAATTCTCTGATTTCGTCAAACGAGCGGCTCAATGTATTTTCTTCGCTTAATAAGTTTTCAAGGCTTTGTTTTAGTTTATTCGTAATTCCGTAAAATGCTGAAACTACTAAAACAGGTTTTTGTTTGTATGATTTT
>JALWNR010000260.1 GCA_027083715.1 Bacteroidales bacterium | reverse complement strand
TTACTGCATCATGCGGCTTTCCGGGTAGCGAAACCATTGGTACAAAGCCGGATAAATCAATATCAAATACCTGATCGTATCTTGCATCAGGGTCGGCTTCCACACGTTCTAATTTACGTCCTGTTGCGGCATTGCAATAGTCCATTATTTCGTCGTTGGGAGTAAAAAAGATGATGATTGCACCCATTTCAGTAGCCATTGATGCAATGGTAATTCGCTCATCCAGTGTGAATTTATCCACTTCATCACCATAAATTTCAATTGAGTAGCCCAAAAGTTGATTGGCTCCAAAACGATTTAACAAATTCAGAACAATATCTTTTGCAAAAACATTATCGGGACGTTTGCCGTTCAGGTTTATTTTTACCGATTTAGGTACTTTGAACCATACTTTTCCGCGATTAAATGCCACGGCAATATCTTTATCGCCCATTCCCTGACCAAAAGCACCTACCGAGCCGAGTATATTGGCATGAGAGTCAGTAGTTACAGCAGTAGAGCCCGGATATGCCAGACCTTGTTCAATCAGTGTGTGGGTACCAATTCCTGCATTAATATCAAATACTCTGATTCCGCGTTCGCGTGCAAAAACACGGCATTTATGTTGGTTAATTGCATATTTCTGGTCAGAACCCGTAGGGTTGGTGTCAAAAGTAAAAAAGGTTTTTGAAGGGTCATCTATACTCAGATTATTATCAAGGATGTTTTTTACAACATTAGGACCTCCAAAATCACGTGCTGCCCGTGCATCTATTTCAATATCAACAATATCACCCGGTTTAACAGTGTCAAATTTTGAATGATTGGCAATAATTTTTTCAATTAATGTCATCGATGTGCTCATATTTTTCAGATTTGATTTTATAATAATACAAATGTAATTATTTTTTATTTTGATATACACTTTATAATTTTTTTTCAAAAAAAAATTGTAAAAATCCAATGTAATGTCAAATAAGTCGTTTCTTAATAAATAGTAGAAAATTTTGTTGAGAGCAAAGCAAAAATCGTTAGCATAGCTTTACTACAATTAAGTTTTTTAAGGAAGCATTCGACAAGATTTTCAAAGCTTGATACAAATAAAACACGCTTGGCACGACACTGACTCTTAATATTTTTTCTATGTTTTTTAACACGTTACATATAGTTATTCATCTATAACTAAACAGATTAGTATATTTACACATCTATAAATCCAAATATATGACAAATGTCATTGTTCATGCGGTAAAGTGATAATAAATTGCTATTTTAAAACTAAAATTTTACCATTATGAATGCAATGAAAAACCTTTTCTTAATTATTTGTTTATCCCTATTCACAGTTGCTTCTCAGGCTCAGGAAATACCTGCTTACTACAAAGTAGGTGTTGTAAAAGGAAGCATGCAGGACACAAAAACAAAAGTAATTAATGCACTAAAAGCAAAAAATTTTAAAATTTTCGGTTCCTACAGCCCGGCAGGAAATCCTGCTTACAAAGTTATTTGTTTTACCCGCAGCGATATTTACGGAATTACACTTATAGGTAAAGACCAGCGCGTATTGGCAAGCATGCAGAAAGTAGCATTATATAAAACAGGAACAGGCATTGAAGTAAGCTTGCTCAATCCGGAATACATTTTTAATGCCTATTTAAGAGATAAAATAACTCCTTATGAAACTAAATTACAAAAAATCACTAATGATATTAAAGATGCATTAAAAACCGTAGGAACAGATTTCACTCAGTTTGGCGGTTCCATGACCAAAAAAGACCTGCGTAAATATCACTATATGATGGGAATGCCCTATTTTGATGATCCGGTTGAATTAAAAACTTTCAGTTCATTTGAAGAAGGTGCACGCATTATTGAAAAAAACCTTGCAGCAAAAAAAGGAAAAACTTTGAAAGTTTATCGATTAAAGTTTGAAAAATCAAAAATTGCCGTTTATGGTGTTGGTTTGTTAGACAAAGAAGAGGGAGAAGCTGCTTTTTTGCCTAAAATTGGTGCTACACATATTGCCGCCTTACCATACGAAATACTTTTGATTGGAAACCAAGCAATTATGTTGCATGGAAAATACCGACTGGCACTTCACTGGCCGGAACTTAGTATGGGGCAGTTTATGAAAATTTCATCCACACCGGGTGATATTGAAGATATGATGGAAGCCCTTTGTGAAGAATAATATCGAATTAGATAATCTTGTCTGACTACTGACGGAATAGTTATTGGATAATTAGCAATAGAAACTCCTAATTATCCAATTTTTTACTGTCTGAGTACCCATGCTTTTGTTTCTTTATTATAAACATATTCCGGCACATTTACATTATTCTTTTTCAGTAAAGTACGCGAATCATTGATAAAAAGCCTCATTTGCTTTAAATGGCTTGCTCCCAGACTTTCATCATTTTCGTATTGTGCAGCAGGAAGTACATAATAATCGCGTAACTTACTTTTTGTGCTACGCTTTGGGCGATAAACCCAGACCAGATAATATCCGGTATCTTCAATACTTAACTTTCCATCGGGATGTTTTATCAGTTTGATTTGTGCCAAAGCACCACCATCACAATAGCGCCATGTTCCGTAATTGGAAACATAGTTTCCCAGCGAATAAGCCACAAAAACATCTTTTTCAAAGCCTGATTTGCTTTTGAAACGGTATTTTTTCATTTCCTGAATAACATGTGGATGCGAACCGATAATTACATCAGCACCATTTTCAAAACAAAATTTTTCCAAATCTCTCTGCCTTTGATTTGAATGCCGTTCATATTCTTTTCCCCAGTGAAAAAAGATAATGATAGCATCATAATTACTATTTTTTAGCTCTGCAAGGTCTTTTCTTATGCTTGCCGTATCAATTTCATTTATCAAAATTTTAGCACTATACAAGCCGCCGTTTACATTATAAGTGTAATTTAACAAAGCAATACGCATATCGTTTTTTTCGATAACCATTGGCTGATTTTTTTCTTTATCCGCCCGGTTACGAAAAACTCCTGTACGCACAAATCCTGCACTATCCAAAACATTCAAAGTGCGATAAAAACCATTCAATCCATAGTCATATACATGATTATTGGCAGTTACCAGATAATCAATTCCGGCTTTTTTAATATCATAAGCCAAAGCATCCGGTGAACTGAAACGCGGATAACCTTTAAAAGGCTTTCCGCTTAGGGTAACTTCAAAATTTCCAACAACAGCATCTACATTTTTTATAATGGGCTGTATATGTTCAAATTGTGAAGAAAAATCATATTTTCTTGTTTGTGTGTTATAAGCAGATTGAATTTGTAAGTCATGTTGCATTATATCGCCCAAAAAAAGCAAAGTAATTTCTTTATCTGCTTCTTTCGAAACAATAATAGTATCAGTTTGCTTATCATTATCCGTATCCTGACAAGAACCTACAATTGTCTTCACCAACAACAAAAAGCTTAAATAAAAATACCTCATCGATTAAATATAAATTTCCAAAGCGGCAAAGATAAAAATAAACCTATCAGTTTTTAAATTTTCCGACTACAAAAAAACTCATTAAAAATGGTAGATAATAAACAAAGTTTATTATTTTTAACTCACCAACTTAACACAATAATACGGATGCTACAAAGATATTTTCAACTAACAGAGCATAAAACTACAGTTAAAACAGAAATTATAGCGGGAATTACCACTTTTATGACAATGGCATATATTCTTGCCGTAAATCCTGATATTTTAGCTCAGGCAGGCATGGACAAACATGCTGTTTTTTCAGCCACGGCAATAGCCTCAATTATTGCAACACTGGTAATGGCTTTTGTTGCACGACTACCTTTTGCTCTGGCACCCGGAATGGGCTTAAATGCTTTTTTTGCTTATACGGTGGTTTTAGGTATGGGGCACAGTTGGCAATTTGCCCTGACTGCAGTTTTCCTTGAAGGAATTATCTTTTTACTACTTACCCTATTTAATATTCGTGAACTGATTGTAAATGCCATTCCTTTAAATTTAAAACATGCTATTTCTGCAGGAATCGGACTATTTATAGCATTCATCGGATTGCACAATTCAGGCATTGTGGTTGCCCATCCGGCAACTTTAATTACTTTGGGCGATATAAGTAGTCCGGCAGTATTAATTGCCTTATCAGGGCTTATCTTAGCCGGAGTTTTAAGCATATTAAAAATTAAAGGCGCATTACTTATCAGCATTTTTACGATTACACTGGCAGGTATTCCTTTAGGGATAACACAGCTACCCGAAGGAAATTATATTTCGGCTCCGCCAAGTATTATGCCGGTAGCTTTTCAGCTTAATTTCCATGAAATTTTTACTGCGGATATGCTTATTGTTTTGCTTACATTTATGTTTGTTGATATGTTTGATACCGTGGGGACACTAGTTGGAGTTGCCTCCAAAGCGGATATGCTGGATAAAAACGGAAAACTTCCCCGTGCAAAACAAGCACTTTTTGCAGATGCAATAGGTACTACTGTTGGCGCACTATTAGGTACATCCACAGTAACTACCTACGTAGAAAGTGCATCCGGTGTTTCGGAAGGCGGACGTACAGGAATGACTGCATTAACCGTTGCCCTCATGTTTGGTATTGCATTATTTGCAGCACCGCTGTTTTTAATGGTTCCCGCAGCTGCTACTGCACCTGTTTTAATCATAATCGGGGTTTTCATGTTTAGTTCCATCACAAAAATTGATTTCTCAGATTTTAGCGAAACCATTCCGGTATTTTTAACTATCAGCATGATGCCATTTACATACAGTATTGCCGAAGGGATTGTGTTCGGCATTATCAGTTATGTTTTGCTGAAACTGTTCTCAGGAAAAGGCAAAGAAGTATCTGTTGTAAGTTACATTTTGGCAATATTATTTATTCTGAAATTTTTTATGAATTAGATGATTATGATTAAACTCATTTTAAAATCAGCAGGAGTAGTAATTATTCTGTACTCAATTATGTGCTTATTACTATACATATTTCAGGAAAAAATTATTTTTCACCCGCAAAAACTGAATAAAAATCATCAATTCAAATTTAGCGGAAATTTTGAAGAAATAAATACACTGACTAAAGACGGATTTATACTCAATCAATGGTTCGT
>JALWNR010000259.1 GCA_027083715.1 Bacteroidales bacterium | reverse complement strand
GAACAAGTAGGTACTTTATTACCATTGTTTGGAACACATTGCAGCAAAGGTTTTGAAAAAAATTACTCTCCAAAACAAATTATACAAACATTTTTTGAAAATTATTTATCCGGTATTAATGAAGAAAAGAAATTCGATATTTTATTTCGGTTCATTCAATATGTTGAACGGGAAATAGTACTTTTTGATGCTATTGAAGAAAGCGCTTTCCCTCTGATGCAAAACAAAGAGTCGAGCGGTTTTATAAAATACAATCGTGAGCGGGCATTTCTTGAAAAAAAATTAGACAAGCTCAAACATCTTCTGGAAAATTTCAGAATAAGAATTGTTCTTACAGCACATCCCACCCAGTTTTATCCGGGAGAAGTTCTTGGAATAATTACCGACTTATCGGAAGCAATAAAAAACAATAATTTTGTTTTGATAAAAAATCTTTTATTACAATTGGGAAAAACTCCTTTTATAAAACACAAAAAGCCCTCTCCTCTTGACGAAGCAAATCATTTAATATGGTATTTGGAAAATATTTTGTACTATGCAATTCCTGAAATTCACAATTATATTATCAAAGATATTATTGGAAAAGAAACAGATAATTCAGCATTTGAAATCGGATTCTGGCCTGGAGGTGATAGAGACGGTAATCCTTATGTTACAACTGCAATAACTTTGAAAGTTGCAGAGCTACTCAAATTATCCATTTTAAAAAAATATCATTCAGACCTGAAAAGTTTAAAAAGAAGATTGACCTTTAAAGGAGTTTACGGCAAGCTGGAAATTTTGGAAAAAAAGATTCATAAGCTAATTATTAACCCAAAGAAAAAGACAGAGTTTAACCAAGAGAAATTACTTGCTAAATTACAGGAAATTAGATTCATACTCAAAGAAAAACATCAATCCATATTTATTAACGATTTGGATGAGCTGATACGAAAAGTAAAAATTTTCGGATTTTATTTTGCATCCTTAGATATCAGACAAGATTCACGTATCCACACAGCTACATTCAATCACCTCACAGAAGTCTATAATGATATATTACCGAAAGATTATTCTTCTTTTGACGAAAAACAAAAACTTCTTTATTTAGGACAACTCAATAAAAAAATAAAAGTTTCGGACTTGGAAGATACAATGGCACAACGAACCATAGAATCAATGATAGCCATAAAGAAGATTCAAAAATCAAACGGAGAAAAAGGAGCGCACAGATATATAATCAGCAATACACAAAGTGCACTTAATGTAATGCAAGTATTCAGCATGTTAAAAATGTCTGTATTTAATAAAAAAATGCCAGTAGATATTGTGCCCCTTTTTGAAACTATCGATGATTTAAAAGCAGCCGGAAAAATAATGGAACTGTTATATCAAAACGCTGCATACAAAAAACACTTGGAAAACAGAAAAAACGAACAAATAATAATGCTCGGATTTTCAGATGGTACAAAAGACGGTGGATATTTAAGGGCTAACTGGTCGATATACAGAGCAAAAGAAGAATTGACTTTAGTAGCACGTAAAAATGGAATCAAAATAGTTTTTTTTGACGGACGAGGAGGTCCTCCGGCAAGAGGCGGCGGAAAAACGCATTCATTTTATGCATCATTGGGTAAAAATATTGAAAATAATGCTATTGAGATTACTGTACAAGGACAAACAATCAGCTCGCAATACGGTAGTTTTGAATTGGCAAAATATAACTTGGAACAATTATTAAGTGCCGGTATTAAAAACAAAATTTTTGCCGAACAAAACAAGGAACTTAGTTCAGAAAACAGAGAAACCCTTGAAAATTTGGCAACATTAGGTTATCAAGCATATAAAAATTTCAAAGAACATCCAAAGTTTATCCCGTATTTAGAAAAAATGAGTACTCTGAAATATTACGGAAAAACAAAAATTGGCAGCCGCCCTACGAAAAGAAATAGCTCAGACAAATTATTATTTTCCGACTTAAGAGCAATTCCGTTTGTTGGTGCATGGAGCCAATTAAAACAAAATGTACCGGGATTTTTTGGAGTTGGCAGTGCACTTTTACATTACGAGCAAAATGGAACATTTAACAAAATAGAAAAGTTGTATGCAGAATCAAAGTTTTTTAAAGCCCTGGTTGAAAATGTCGTCGTTTCATTAAAAAAATCTTTTTTTCGATTAACTGAATATATGAAAGATAGCGAAGAGTTTGGTGATTTTTGGCAAATTATTTACAACGAATATAAAAATACACAAAGACTTTTGCTAAAACTAACGAAACAAAATGATTTATTGGAAAAAAACCCTGAAACAAAAGCTTCAATCGAAATGAGGCACAAAATAGTACTGCCTTTGCTTACCATCCAACAATTTGCTCTGCAAGAAATACAGGTAGCCGATAAAAACGATAAAGAAAAAATCAGTAATCTGGAAAAAATGATTATACGTTCACTGTTTGGCAATATAAATGCAAGCAGAAACGCAGTATAAAGTCTTAAAACATAAAATCATGAAACTTAATAGAAGAAATTTTATCGGCAAAACAATACTTGCTACTGCCGGTTCACTAATAGGTTTTAAATATACGTATGCCCAAAAAACTTTAATATATAAAGGTAAAAAAAATAAACCCGTTGTTATTTCAACATGGAATCACGGTTTGAAAGCAAATGAGGCTGCCTGGGAAATTCTTAAAAATAAAGGCAGAGCATTAGATGCCGTCGAAAAAGGAGTAATGGCAATTGAAGCCGACCCAGATATTTTATCCGTAGGTTTAGGCGGACTACCGGACAGAGACGGATACGTAACACTCGATGCCAGTATTATGGATGAAACCGGTAATGCCGGTTCTGTATCTTTCTTGCAACATATTGTTCATCCTATTTCAGTTGCACGCCTTGTTATGGAAAAAACACCCCATGTAATGCTTGCGGGAGAAGGTGCTTTACAATTTGCACTATTAAACGGCTTTAAAAAGGAAAACCTACTTACCCCAAAAGCAAAAAAAGCATGGGAAAAATGGAAAAAAGAAGCAAAGTACAAACCGATAATCAACATTGAAAACCATGATACCATCGGAATGCTAGCTCTTGATGCTGATGGAAATTTATCAGGTGCATGTACTACCAGTGGATTAGCTTACAAAATGCATGGACGCGTTGGCGATTCGCCTATTATAGGTGCGGGAATTTATGTGGATAATGAAGTAGGAGCAGCTGTTGCCACAGGAATGGGCGAGCTGGTTATGAAAACATTAGGCAGTTTTCTAATTGTTGAATTTATGCGTAATGGTTTAAGCCCCCAACAAGCCTGTGAAAAAGCGATTAACCGTATAAAGCAAAAACTACCCAATTATAAAAATTTTCAAATTGGATATTTAGCACTTAACAAAACCGGAGAAACAGGTGCATACAGCTTACATAAAGGATTTAATTATGCTAAGTACGATAAAAAAAACAACAGAATGATAGAAGTGGATTATTTACTAAAATAATAATTAGATGGGGGAAATTTTTTGGTCAACGATACAATCCGTTTCAGGGGCAATGTTACGGATATTTATTATAATGCTGATAGCAGGGTTTTTAGTCAGGCGAAAAATCATTACACAAGAACAAATTGCGGCTTTATCAAAATTTACAGTTATTATTTTATTACCCTCTCTGATTTTTTCAAATAACTTATTGCATTTTTACCCTGAGAATGATAAAACATGGTGGGTTTTGCCGCTCTTAGGTGTAGGAATGATAATAGGAGGACTTGCCATTGCTTCTGTTTTTTACTTTCCAGATTGGAAAAAGAACAAAAATATGTTACCCTTAAGCAGTATGCAAAATGCAGCTTATTTGGTTTTGCCTATTGTTCAAATTTTATATCCCGATGATTTTCCTCAATATGCACTTTATGTTTTTTTATTTATTTTAGGAGTTACTCCGCTAATGTGGAGTTTGGGAAAAGTATTAATTACCTCATCAACAGAAAGTGATTATCCATTTAAAATTAAAAATTTATTAACTCCGCCATTAATTGCCAATTTACTGTCTATATCAATCGTACTTAGCTCATTAAGAAGTTTCATACCGAAAGTATTTATTGATTCGACAGAATTATTAGGAAAAGGAGCTGTGCCGGTAGCAACATTTATTCTTGGAGCAACATTAGGTAGTATTTCGTTTAGAAAAAAACCTCCCCTGATTGATATTATTCGTGTAAATATTGTAAAATTTATATTTATTCCTGCTGCGAGTATATTTTTGCTGTATTATTTTAAAATATATCAAAGCAACCCTATACTTGCAAATTTAATTGTCATACAATCAGCAGCAGCTCCGGCAACTTCTTTGATTTTACAGGTAAAAGCATATGGAGGAAATACTCAAAAAGTGGGTAGTATGATGTTAATTGCTTATATAATATGTTTATTTGCAATGCCTCTTTGGATGGCGTATTGGAATAAACTTATCATGCTGTAAAATAAAGCAATCTGTTATTAACCGTTATTAAGATTGCTTTATTTATCTAAGACAAAAGAAATTAATCTCTTATCACTGTTTTTTAGGTAATGGAGCACCACAACTTTTACATTTCGTACGGTCATATTTGTTCATTGTACCGCAATATTCACATTTAATATCGGCTTTTGCCTTTTCCTTTTTTTCTTGTTGTGCTTTTAAATCCTGTTCTTTTTTATTTTTTTCTGCCTGTATTTTATCATTAACTTCTTTTATTAAACCGGCAACAATACTTACTTCTCTTTTAGCATCTTCCAACCCGCTATAAGCCAAATCAATTTTTGAAGAAATACTAGCTAAATCAAATTCTGCCTGGCTCATAGCAAGCACACTTTCGGCTTTTTGAATTGCCTGTCGGGCATTACGTCTGGCTGTATTTGCTTTATCTATCAACGTACTGTCGATTTGTTGTTTTAATATATTTTCTTCTTCGCGTTTTAATTCTTTAATTTTCGATTTCATAGTACGAAGATTACCAATACTCCCACCGGATAAAATACTGTTTGCTTCAACCATTTTATCCAATTTAGCTTCTTCTTCTGATATTCCATGAGCTTCATCCCAAACTTTTTTTGCTTCGCTAAGTTTTTGGTCAATAAAAGGAGTAAAAACAGGAT
>JALWNR010000258.1:1222-5113 GCA_027083715.1 Bacteroidales bacterium | reverse complement strand
TTATCATGCTTATTAAATCAAAAGTTTTTTTAAATTTTTTACTAAATATTTTTGTGTTTCAGATATTAATCTCTATTTTTGCAAGCCGAAAATTAAAGAATTTAAGCGAATAATATAAAATATACAATAATGAAAAAAGGCATACATCCTGAAGAATACAGATTGGTTGTTTTTAAAGATATGTCAAACGAACATACTTTTATTACAAAATCAACTGCTAAAACAAAAGATACTATTGAAATTGATGGTGTAACTTATCCGTTGGTGAAATTGGAGATTTCCAATACTTCTCATCCATTTTACACAGGTAAAATGAAACTTGTGGATACCGCAGGACGTGTAGATAAGTTTATGAATCGTTATAAAAAGCACATGGAGAATAAGAAAAAATAATTTATATTTTTCCGTAAGATATTTAAGCCCCGATTTTTTCGGGGCTTTTTTGGTTATAAACATTTAATGCTTTGTTCTATTTTCGTAATCATCAGTCCATTAAACTGTGCTCCAAATTCTGTAAGCCCTTAACCCAATAATTAATAATAAAGGTACAATTGCATAATCCAGTACTTGCGGGATAATCCACCAAAAAAGCAGTACCAGAACAGCTAATGCTCCTGAAATAAGGAAATAATATTTAAAAAAAGTCGGTTTATTTTTCATAAACAACAGAAATGCCATAAAAAAATGTGTCGGTAAAGCCCAAATCAAATTCCAGTTTTCAGCCACGGCTGTATGGTCCGTAGCAAACCAAACCAAAAACAATATCACACCAAGCAATCCTATTACAAAGAAAAATACAAAATCAAAGATTTTATAATGCGTTCCTTTTTTCTGTTCAAAATAGAACAATACAAGGGCTAATGCAAACAATATCCACCACAAAGTAGCAGGACGTATCAAAAAAGCTGTAGTAGTATCATTATCCGTTTGGGTAAAAAGTGTTTGCGTATGTTTTACCAAAGGAATTGTTTTTCCATTAATTTTAATGCTTGCATCAGCCGCTGCCAGCTCAAGATAATCCGGCAAAAACATGGTTTCCCGAAAAGTGGCTTTGCGGTCAATTACTGCACCCAAAATCAGATTAATTCCAAACCTTGACCAGTAATGCTCTTGCAAATAAGGCATCAGCAAGTCTCTGAATGAAAGAGTATCTTTATAATTTGTATGAAATGTTAAATCATTATTTAATTCTTTTTCCAGTACATCACGCACACGTGTAGCACAATTATCAAAAAAGAAATCATATTTATAAAATTTATTTTCGGGGCGTGCATTGTATTGCAAAAAATCAAACATTTTTTGTTTTTGCTCCGGTGTTAAATTCAGGATTTGTTCGTGCACACTTCGGTTTTGTCGTTGGTAGGAATAAATAAAATTACGAAAATATCCTACCGAAAGCATATAATTCAGTTTACCACGAACAAATTTCACATAAAAACCCGGCTCATCAAAATCAAAAGTACCGTAATTATATACCCAGTCAATTCCATGCGCAGGGTCTTTTACACGCACGGCATTATGCCCGAAAACCGAATAAAGTTCTTCACCCGGAGCACAGGTAATCAAGCTGATTCGAGCCTGTGGTGAAAGTTTTTGAGCATTTGCACTGATTGGGAAAATTAAAATAATGAGAAAAAATAGATATTTTGCACGCATTTTATGTATGATTTATAATTTGTAAGGCAAAGTAATAAAATTTTCCCGAATTTCTTTTTTTTGCTTAACTAATTAGTGTCTGTCCATAAAGTCATTGAATTGAAAAAATATCTTTTTGCGCCTTTTTGCTTTTTTCGTTTTACCTAATACCTAAGCATTTGCTGCAACGAAAAAAACAAAAATTCATCAAAAATCTAATTTTTTCAAAAATCAAGCACTTTATAGACAAACACTAATTAGCAATACTTCTTTTATTTTTTTGTTTTCGCAATAAGCTAAAAATGTGCGGTTAATATTGTATCTTTATTCAGAGTGTTTTATTTTCAGTCAAAATATTTTAAATTCGGAGTACAACGGTAAGTAGTACCCCGAAATTATTGTAATTACAAATTATGTTTCTTCACAAAATCACTTAAAACCTGATCCAGATTTGGCTCGCCAATTTCTTGCAAATCATAATAAACACGGGTATTGGGTTTATTAATTTTTACAATACGGTTCAAATCAATCGGTGTACCAATAACCACAGCATCACAATCCACTTTATTGATGGTAGCTTCAAGGTCTTTGAGTTGTTGCTCGCTATAGCCCATAGCCGGCAATAAATTACCGATATTCGGATAAATACGGTAAGTTTCAGCCAGTTTTCCTACGGCATATTCGCGTGGATCAATGATTTCTGCAGCACCAAATTTTTGTGCAGCAACCGTTCCCGCACCTATTTTCATTTCTCCGTGAGTTAAAGTGGGTCCGTCTTCCACTACCAACACGCGCTTACCTCTGATTACCTCCGGCTTATCTACTTTAATTGGCGAAGCTCCGTCAATAACTAATGCATTTGGGTTTACCTTTGCAATGCTCTCGCGAACAGTTTGTATGCCTTCGGGGCTTGCCGAATCCATTTTGTTAATTACAATTGCATCAGCTAGGCGCAAATTAACTTCACCCGGATAATAACTTAGTTCATGACCGGGGCGGTGTGGGTCGGCAACGGTAATGGTTAAATCCGGCTTATAGAACGAAAAATCATTATTTCCGCCATCCCAAAGAATAACATCACAGCCATTCGGGTCTTTTTCAGCTTCGCGCAGGATGGCTTCGTAATCCACCCCTGCATAGATTACATTACCGCGTACTACATGCGGTTCATACTCTTCCATTTCTTCAATCGTGCATTTATGTTTTGCCAAATCAGCAATTTCTGCAAAACGCTGAACTTTTTGAGCAGCCAAATCGCCGTAAGGCATCGGATGGCGTACTGCTACTACTTTCAAACCCTTTGCCATCAAATATTCTATTACTTTACGCGAAGTCTGACTTTTACCGCAACCGGTACGTGTAGCCACCACCGCAATTACCGGTTTATTACTCTTTATCATGGTCGAATCGGGACCTAAAAGCACAAAGTTTGCACCGGCAGCATTCACCACCGCACTCATGTTCATTACCCGATTATAAGGTACATCACTATACGAAAAAATACAATTATTTATTTTATGCTTTTTAATCAATTCCGGCAAATCTTTTTCCGCATAAATCGGAATACCCTCAGGATACAAATCACCGGCAAGCTCCGCAGGATATTTCCGCCCATCAATATCAGGAATTTGAGCAGCTGTAAATGCGACTACGTTAAACAATTCATTATCACGAAAATACGTATTGAAATTGTGAAAATCTCTACCTGCTGCACCGATAATAATTACATTTTTTCTTTTCATAACTATTGGTTTTAATGATTAAATTTAAGTCGATTACCTACAAATATACATCTTTTCAAGCAGAATATTTTTTAGCAGAATATGTTTAGAAAAATGTTTAACCGGTATTTTTAGGCAAAGTTTATGATAGATTTTTTTGGGCGGCTACAGGCTTTCCGTTTGTAGTGCCGTAACCCAAAGCCTGCAAAAAACACGGAGAAAAAGGAGCTTCCGTTGGTCGCTCTTTTCTTCCTGTTTTTGCAAAGCCTTTGGTTTGCGGCAGCTACCACTTCAATCCCTGCCGCAGGTGCCGGTGTGCTCCGACATTATATCCTCCAAATTATTGCGCAAAATAAATACAAAATTCTTGTAATCCGTGTAATTTTCACAAACGAATAAAAAAACGCCCTGAAAGGACAAGTTAAATTTATTATGCAGTAATCATTATTAAAAAGGAATATAGTGTTGATTATGATGAAAGCGGACAGATTAATTTGCCCTTTCAGGGCGCATATTGTTTTTGCTGTTTTTTCTC
>JALWNR010000258.1:0-1212 GCA_027083715.1 Bacteroidales bacterium | reverse complement strand
GGCTTTCAGCCAGACTGATTAATCATGTTTTTCAGGCAAAAAACGATTTATAAATCCGTTTTATAGCACTTTTTCAAGTACGAAACGTGAATACAAAAATTTTTCATACTTTTACTGCCGTAATTTTTATACACAATCGGTGAATTTTTTAGCACATTTACATCTCTCTGGGAACAACGACTACATAAAAATAGGAAATTTTATCGCCGATGCGGTAAAAGGAAAAAGCTATCGGCAATTTCATCCCGAAATACAAAAAGGAATACTTTTGCACCGAAAAATTGATGAATTTACCGATTTGCACCCTGTAACACGTAAAATAAATACCTATTTTAACAAAGAATACCGTAAACATTCGGGCATTGTAACCGATATTATCTACGACTATTATTTGGCAAACAACTGGGAAAAATATTCGGATATTGATTACCCCGATTTTGTAGCAGATGCTTACGAGCTTTTAATGCAAAACTTTCGTATTCTTCCTTTGCGGATAAAAAAAATACTTCCTTTTTTTATTGGTAAAAACCGCTTGATGAATTATCGCACAATTGAAGGGATAAAAAGTGTACTCACCGCTATGGCAAAATACACCTCATTACCTGCAGCTCCGGATTTTGCCATCGAAATCATGCAAACTAATAATGCATTTTTTCAGGAAAACTTTTGCTTGTTTTATGATGAGTTGATAGATTTTGTACAAAAAAATAACGGAGAAACAAGTTCGATATCTCTCCGTTTATTTAAATATTAATACCTTTTATCCGTCGTAGGATTCGCTTTTTTCTTTCTTTTGTGTTGTTTTTTTGCTTTTACACTCTTCATCTTTTTTTGCGCCTTTCTTTTTTTCCGCTTTAAGGCTTTCCGTGCTGTACCCGGCAGTTACAATTGCTTTATGTACTTGCTGAATATCAGTATCTTTTGCATAAGAAAGCTTTAATTGTTTAGTGTCGATATCCCAGTTTGCGCTTTTTACGCCATTTACACTTAAAGCAGCAGTTTGTATCTTTTTCTGACATTCTTCGCAGTGTCCGAATACTTTAAAGCTTGTTTCATAGGCATCTCCTACTTTTTGTTCTGTCGATTTTTTCTGATCTGTATGTCAAGCAGAACTGTCATCACACTGTGCTTGAATATTATTCACTGCAAAAAAAGCAAAAACAACAAACATTAATTTAATTAAAAGATTTTTTTTCATGACTCTGCTTTTTT
>JALWNR010000257.1 GCA_027083715.1 Bacteroidales bacterium | reverse complement strand
GGAGATATCCGGTAATAAATAAAAACCCAATGGATGAAAATATTATCACTGCAAATGCATATATGTAGATGACTTTTCGTAGAGGATATACTAAAAACGCATAGAAAGGTATTAATATCATAAATAACTTATCCTTTCCCAACACCCCAACTTCAATTGTGTCGAAAATAAATAATAAAAAAAGAACTATCTGGATTACTAAGGATTTTGTTTTTACATTAATTTTTTTTCGTCTAACAGTTAAAGTAGTGATGATAAGAATTGTTATAAAATCAGTAATAAATGATATCCGAAAACCTGTTTTAGGATAATCAAATAAACCGGTTATATATAATAATATTCCTAAAAATACACTTACAACCAAAGTATTGTCGATAATTTTTTCAGTAAGTGATTTTAATTTCATATGTGATATTTCTTCCGGCATAGAATAATTGAAGAATTTGCACTAAAACTATAAAAATTTACTTAAAAAAAGAAACGATTTTGATAAGAGGTATTTTTTATCAAAATATAATTCGATGTCCGGTTTGCTCGCTTAAATCTTTTTTAAGTTCTAAAAGTATTTCTTTTTGTTCAAAAAGCACTTTTATTTTTTCCATATCATTACCGGCTTCTTTTGTTTTTTCCTGGTTATCTTTAATGGCTTTTTGAACTATTTTTAATTTATAAGCACTCACTGCTTTTTGAACTACTTCTTTTAGTTTTGATTCGGTGGTTTCCAATTTTTTACCGCCTTTTTCCCAAATAGCACTGGTTTTATAATTTTGGCTTAATAAACTTGCTGCAATTTTTTGAATATTTACATCTTGATGGTTGATAAAGTGCTTTTCATCAAGTGGTTCACCATTGCGTAAGGCATTAATATAGTCTTCAAAAATTTGTTTGTAAACCAAATTTTTAAATTCTAAATCATCATTCAAAATTTCGGTAGTAATATAATCGGCAACAGTAATTGTTTGTGATGTAAATGTAGCTTCGTCTTGTATAGAGTATAATTCGTAGTTTCCAAAATTCAGTAAAAGTGAGATTAATTCTTGTTCATTTATTTCGGCAAAAACTTCTTCAACAAAGCCGGGAATTGCAGTTGTTTGGCTTTGTTTAATTTCTTGTTGTGCTTTATTAAACCGGGATTTTCGTTCGGCTTCACGCTTTTTAAATATTCGTTTATTGGTTTCTGAATACAATGCATCTTCCGGTACATTCAATAAACTACTGCACTCTTTAATGTATATGCCGCGTGTTATTGCATCCGGAATTACGGCAATTGAACTGACAATTTCCGATACTAAGTGTGAGCGTTTAATGGGATCGCCTTTTGCATCTTCAAGCAGGAGAGAAGTTTTAAATTTGATAAAATCCTGTTCGTTGCTTTCAATATAGTCTTTAAATTCTGTTTTACTGAGTTTATGCGAAAATGAATCGGGATCTTCCCCTTCGGGGAAAAGCACTACTTTTACGTTCATTTCCTGTTCTAAAATCATATCAATTCCACGAAAAGAGGCTTTTATTCCTGCTGCATCACCATCATAGAGTATGGTTAGGTTATTGGTAAAGCGTTTTACCAGACTAATTTGATTTTCGGTAAGTGATGTTCCTGATGAGGCAACTACATTTTCTATTCCTGCCTGATGCATGGAAATTACATCCGTATAACCCTCAACCATATAGCATTTATCATGCTTTACAATGCTTTTTTTAGCAAAGTAAATTCCATAAAGCACATTGCTTTTATGATAAATATCCGATTCTGGCGAGTTGAGGTATTTTGCTGTTTTTTCGTTTTTTTTTAGTATGCGTCCGCCAAAAGCTATGGTATTTCCTGCAAGGCTGTGAATAGGAAACATTACCCGCCCGGCAAAACGGTCGAAACGGTAATTGTTTTTATCGATAGTTAGTCCGGTTTCGATGAGGTATTTTAGTTTATAGCCTTTTTTTAGTGCTTCTTGTGTAAAAGCATCTCTTTGTTCCAGTGCGTATCCCAATTGAAATTTTTCAATGGTTTCTTTTGTAAAACCACGTTCTTTAAAATACGATAATCCAATGGCTTTTCCTTCCTGATGATTGTGTAGGGTGTTGCTAAAATATTTTCGTGCATAATCAGTAACAATGAGCATACTGTCTCGCTCATTTTTTTGCTCAATTTGTTCTTCTGTTTGTTGTGTTTCTACAACTGTAATTCCATATTTACGTGCTAAATATTTTAAGGCTTCGGGGTAGCTGACTTGCTCGTGCTCCATAATAAAGCTTACCGGATTACCTGCTTGTCCACAGCCAAAGCACTTATAAATACCTTTTGCCGGTGAAACTATAAAGGAGGGGGTTTTTTCGTTATGAAAAGGGCAAAGCCCGATGTAATTTACACCACGCCGTTTTAAATTAACGAAATCTTGCACTACTTCTACAATTTGTGCAGTTTCGATAATTTTATTAACGGTTTCCTGATTAATCATAGCAAAAATATTTCTGCAAAGATAATATAATTGTGCATTGGATTAAAGATTTTGAGTTTATGTTATTTTTAATATACTGATAATCATGAGAAAGCCACTTAAAAATAAATCAGCACGAAAGGTTGTTTTCTAATGTTTTTATTATCAGTGTGTTGTGTATGTTATGGCTTGATAACATTGGTTAATACCGAGGGTATTTGTAACAAATCGTAATCATGCTGATAAATTAAATATTTATTATACCATAGCGGATTAAATTTATCTTTATACTCACGTAAACCTTTATATTGAGCAAATGATTTTATTTTTTCATATGCAAATTTCATAGATTTTTCAGGAAATGTATGAGGATCGTTTAGCCCACTTAATGGAGCAAAACCTAAATTAACATAGTCTATCTGTTTTGTTTTTGCATAATTAAAAAGTTCAACTAAAAGGTAATCTAATACACCATTGGGTGCATCTTTGGTTTTTCTAATAAGATCGTATGTTATTTCGTTTTTAGCATAATCAGGGATAATATTGATAAAAGCAATAATTTTTTCTTCTTCATTTTCTATGGTCAAAAGAGTTTGCTTTTTAAGCTCATCCCAAAGAAACATTCCTTGTGAAAAAACAATTTCCTTTCTCCCTGTATCTATAAGCCATTCGTCGCTGACTGATTTAACTTTTTGTAATAGCCCGTCTTTTATGGGCGGATTGTATAATATTGCTTTATTACCTTGTGCTTTTACTTTATTAATTGCATTTCTTAATGATTTTTTTTTGTTTCCCGACAAAGTAAAGTTTGATACATTTACTATACCCTCTTGCCCAATAAATAATTCTTTAAGATGTAGTTTTTTATAAATAGGAAGTGCTTCTTCCGAAACCCGATAATAGATACTTTTCAAACCATTTTCAAAACAATACCGGTTAAATTCTTTGACACATTTTTCAAACTCAGATACATTTTCTGCAACCGGATTTTCTAATACAACTGCATAGCTTCCTGAAATTTTATAAGAAATAAAAGCTTTTTCACTTTTTGAAAAAAAGATAATTTTATCAAAATAGGTTTTAAAATAATCTAAAGATGAGTTTCCAAAAGCAGCTAGTAGCTTTTGAGCTAAGGATAGTTCTTCATCAGAAATATTTTTTTGGGGTACATATTTTTTAATTAAGGTATAAACCAAAATGCTAATTGATATTAAACCGCTTATATTTATTGAGTAAATAAAATACTTGGCAAAAGAACTTAAAGGTATTAACTCTGAACTTCCGATTAGAAAATAATTTTGGATGGTATAACGCAACGATTGCATTATGGTAAAATCAATATTAAAGTGTTTTTTATCAATAAAATAAAACCCAAGTACACCATATATTAAAACAATTGCAGTTAAAATCAGTGATGTTTGAAGTCCTATATTTCTTAATTTAGGATTTGATTTAACATAATATTCTTTTCGTGAGGCAAATAAGATAATTATCACAATAAATGCAATAATTGATTCTTCATAATCAATGGCTTTTGTGAGGTGTCCAAACAATGAAATAATACTTAATGATATTGCAAACCACCAAGCATTTCGTAAACCTTTTAATAAAAATACTGCCGTGATAAGTAATAAAAATCCGGTTAATAACACCAAATAATTTGAAGCATAAATAATTTGAATGGGTATAAAGTGTTTTAATTGAATTAGTCGTTCAGAAATGGCAGGTGTAAGAACAGAAATAATATTGGTAACTCCCAGTATTGTTAAAAATACTGCGGGAAGTATTCGCATTAATATTTTATTAATTTTTGAAATAAAAGCCAATAGACCTATGAGTAAAGGTAGCCAAAATTCAAAAAAACGATAAAAAAGAGTAATGGCAATTGCTTCTTCATTTTGGAAACCTAATTTAATCAGAATAAAGGACATGGATATTTCAACGGCTCCTAAGCCTCTTAAAAATGGTGAAACAATTAAAAAAATCACCGAAATTAAATAAGCCATAGTCGCTGCATATACCGAAGGATTATAGTTAAGAGCCAACATGGCTATGTAAACAGTTGCTATTCCGATAAATTCAATTAAAACAGAAGTTAAAATGGTTAACAAATATTTATTTTCATTTATTTTACTGGTTTGTATATCATTCAAAAAAACCTCTGCAGAAGGAATAAATTTTAGGATAAGATTGTAAAGAAAACCTTTTTGGATAATAGATTTATAAAAAAAATAAGAAACAGCAATAATCAAAATAATACTTAAAAGGGCAAACCATTCATTCGAATCTAATTTTCCGTAAAGAATAGAAAATATAAAAGCAGGAATGGCAACAATAATTACAGAAAAAATTCCTGTAAAGCCATATATACTGGAGGCAAAATGTATTTGTGTTCTCTTGATACCTGTTTTTTCAATAGCTCCGGTATAAAAACCTAATGAAGATATACCGCCTGCAGGTAAAAATACACTGATAAAGTTTCTTTTAATAAATAATATGAATGAGTTTGCAAAACTGATTTTTTTATGGATAGCTGAAAATGAAAAAACATACATTTGCGCTTGCAGTAAAATATACAGTATTGTTAATAGTATTCCTGCAATAATCCATTGCTTATTTGCATTAATCAATACAGCTTCAACCTTTTGTAATTCATCTCTTTCATGCATTAGGAACCAAATC
>JALWNR010000256.1 GCA_027083715.1 Bacteroidales bacterium | reverse complement strand
ATATAAAACCTTGTCTACCCCTTCTAACCCTGCTCTAGCAGTTTTAAAAGGCCTAGGGCATATAGGAGAAGGAAATAAAAACATAGTTCACGGTTCAACTGTAGCTACAAATGCAGTTTTAGAAAAAAAAGGAGCAAAAACTGCTTTTATAACAATCAAAAACTTTGAAGATATTCTGTATATAGGAAGACAAAATAGGCATGAGCTTTACAACCTAAAATATAAAAAACCAAAACCTAAAGTAAATAATAATGAATAAAATTGTTAAAAATGCCGAAGAAGCCATTGCCGAAATAAAAAATAATGCAACTATTATGTTAGGTGGTTTCGGGCTGTGTGGAATTCCTGAAAATAGCATCAAAGCTTTGGCAGAATCAGATATTGCCGGATTGGTTTGTATTTCAAACAATGCGGGAGTGGATGATTTTGGTCTGGGTTTATTGCTGAAAAAACATCAAATCAAAAAAATGATTTCATCTTATGTAGGTGAAAATTCAGAATTTGAACGACAATTATTAAGTGGAGAGCTTGAAGTTGATTTAATTCCTCAAGGAACACTAGCAGAGCGAATTAGAGCCGGAGGAGCCGGAATACCTGCGTTTTATGTTCCGGCAGGATATGGAACAGAAGTTGCCGAAGGTAAAGAAGTTCGTGAATTTAATGGAAAAATGCATCTTTTGGAATATGGACTTACTGCAGATTTTGCTATTGTAAAAGCTAAATATGGAGATGCCTACGGAAATCTCATCTACAATGAAACAGCCAATAATTTTAATAACATGATGGCAATGGCCGGAAAAATTACAATTGCCGAAGTAGAAGAATTAGTGCCCGCTGGCGAATTAAACCCTAACCATATTCATACTCCGGGAATTTTTGTTCAAAAAATTTTCCAAGGTATTGATTATGAAAAGAGAATTGAATTTATTACTACAAGAGATTAGTTTTTTTGCATAATTTAAAAAAGAAATTATTATGTCATTAGATAAAAACGGCATTGCTAAGCGCATTGCACAAGAATTAAAAAACGGATATTACGTAAATTTAGGAATTGGTATTCCGACCTTAGTTGCCAACTATATTCCAGAGGGAATTGAAGTGATATTACAATCGGAAAACGGTTTGTTAGGAATTGGTACCTTTCCTACAAAAGAAGAAGTTTCCGCAGATTTAATCAATGCAGGAAAACAGACAGTTACGGCTATTCCCGGTGCTGCTTTTTTTGACTCGGCTACCAGTTTTGCCATGATTCGTGGAGGTCATGTGGATTTGACCGTTTTGGGAGCATTTGAAGTAAGTGAAGAAGGAGATATTGCCAGTTGGAAAATTCCGGGGAAAATGGTTAAAGGCATGGGTGGAGCTATGGATTTAGTTGCATCTGCAAAAAATATAATTGTTGCTATGCAACACACCAATCGCAAAGGAGAATCTAAACTACTTAAAAAATGCACATTACCTTTAACTGGTGTTTCTTGTGTGAAAAGGATTGTTACTGATTTAGCAGTTGTTGATGTTACTGAAAACGGTTTCAAGCTGATTGAAAGGGCTCCGGGAGTGAGTGTTGATGAAATTGTCAATGCCACAGAAGGAAAATTAATTGTAGAAGGAGATATTCCTGAAATGAAAATTTGAGATAATTATTTTTGTAGAAAATCCTGCTTCAAAAGAATAATGATACTTTTGAAGCATTTTTTTTAACGAATATAAATCAGATAAATAATACTTACAGAAACAATTAAATGTAAAAACCATAAAGGTAAACCTACTTTTAAAAAATCACCAAACCTATAACTACCTGTGCTATAAATCATTATATTTGTTAGATATCCAACAGGAGTAATATAGTTTGCAGAAGCTCCATAAGCTATAATAAATACAAAAGGAATTACAGTGCTTATACTCCCTTGATTTATTAAATTTATAGCAATTGTATATGCAACAGGAAAAACAATTGAAATAGCAGTTATATTAGTCATAAAAGAGGCTATCAAACTTGTTATAATAAACAAAGCTGCCAGTAAGGGTATAATTCCTAATGGCTGAAAAACCGAAAGTAAATCTCCGGCAATAAATTCAGCTAGTCCACTATTAAGCAAAGCTTTACCCAAAGCCAATGACATTGCAGCTATCCCCAGTAAATTCAAATCCAAGGAGTTCTTTAAGTCATTCAATCCGGCAATTTTAAAAATTAGTATGAACACCAATACAGCCATTAAACCTTTAAAAAGAGCAATGATTTTCAAAGCTGACAAAATAATAACTAAGGTAAGTCCAAGTAATAATAAAACTCTCTTCCAAAGTTTATAAAAAGTATTTTCTTTTAATTTACTAATTAAATAAAAATCATTAATTCTTTCAATTCTTGTATAAAATCCTTTGTTTGCATACAAAAGTAATACATCTCCCGCACGTAATACAATATCACCAATTTTTCCGGATAAGTGCTCACCGTTTCGGTGTACTGCCACAATTACAGCATCGAATTTACTTCTAAAATTACTTAATTTTACTTTATTGCCTTGCAAAGTCGAGTTTGGAGAAACTACAACTTCAACAACTTCAACCGTCTTTTTATCTGACAATTGATTGCCCTGCGGTAATTCCAGTCCTTCAAATTCATCTATTAAGTCAATTACTTCTTTTGTATCCCCTGCGAATATTAACTTATCACCGGAATAGATAATATTTTTAGGACTAACAGATAAATGATAATTATCGCGGATTATTTCTACAAGAAATAATCCTTTCAGGTTTCTCAATCCAACTTCTTCAACGGTTTTAGCATGCAAAGGAGAGTTTTCTGCAACAAATACTTCCACTAGATAGTCTCTTTTATTAGTTCCAAAAGATTTAACAGGTGAAGGGCGATCGGGCAAAAGCCTCACACCAATTGTTAATAGATAGACTGTCCCCAATAATATCATCGGCAGCCCTACATAGCTAAATTCAAAAATATCCAAAGATTGACCCCCTGCATCAATAAGCATTCCATTTATTAATAGATTTGTAGAGGTACCTATTAATGTTGCAGAGCCTCCCAGAATTGCAGCATATGACAAAGGAATCAATAATTTAGATTGATTTACATTATTTTTAACAGACCAATTATTAATGTAAGGCATTAACATTGCAACAAGTGGTGCATTATTAAAAAAAGCCGAAAATGAAGAAACAAAAAATAAAAGACGCGCTAAAAAAGGTTTAATAGTTTTAACTCTTTTAAATACCGGATTAAAAAACAAATCAATTAGTCCTGATTTATAAATTACATTACCTATAATAATTAATAGTAGAATAGTTGCAATTTGTTCATTTGCAAAACCTTGCAATATTTCCTTTGTTGAAATTATACCAAATAAACCAAGTATTGTTATGCTAATAGCATAAACCACAATAGTGCGTTGATATCCTGCATATAATGAAATTATCATATACAAAAGAACACTCAGCACTATAAAAATCTGAAAATAATCCATAAAAAAAAGTATAATTGATATTTTAAAACCTATAGTAAGCCTTAAATCAACAAACTATATTCTACTGCAAAGCTTGAGTACACTCCATTATCAGAAATTCTCGATAAAACCTATATCCCATAACTAATATTGTGCCTTTGTTGCTTTTTCTGAACAAGGTCAACATTACTGCATATTTTGGTATTTTATAATTTGCCTGTTTAAGGAGAAGGCAAAACGAAAATATTAGCTATTTTTTTCTATGGACTTTTACCCGCTCAGAATTTTTAGGTTTTAATGGTATCGTTTGTATCGGCTTTTTAATGATACGTAATAAAGAAATATTTTTGATATTTATATGTTTACTTTTAGTTCCTGGTCGGTGATCTGCCATTTTACAAATAATTCTGTTCGGAGTTTTCTTGTTATCAGTAATTGCTTTAAGTGTATATTTATGCCATTTCCCGTCTTTTACAAAAGATTTATTTTGAAAAGTGTTGTGCGAACCATCTTTGTAAAATAAATATATGAGCATTGTAAGTTCGTTAGTGCTATCATCTTCATAAACAATATAATCTGCCGAAAGTACATACTCTGCTTGAACGGGAGCAAGTTTACGCTCAAATTTTATAATATTAAGTTTTCCATCCTCAGGTAAACTCCAACTGCGTTTTAGTGTCCATAATTGACTTTGTTTTTTACTGTCGAATAGTTTATTTTGCTCTTCTAAATTTTCAAGAACAATAGCAGGAATATTAAAAACACTTTTATTAATAAGAAACTGAGCAGATTTTTGTTTTAAATTATAAATTACCTGATGATACATTTGTTCAAATTCTTCAGTATTTTTTCCATAATATTGCAAACTTTTATCAAATTTTGCCCTATTAATATTGTACTTAACAAAAATATAATTATAATAGGATTCTGTTGAGTCCTTTAATTTACGATCATACAAACCTTTTTCAGTTAAAACAGCATCAGCAATATGAACCTCTGTAAGTATTTTAATAAACTCATCCTTAGGGATAACACCCTCAGGTGCATTGCCGGAATGACAAGCAATACTAAACAACAAAAACCCTAATAAAACAATATGTACCGGTTTTTTCAAATCATTAATTTTTTAAAGAGCTTCAAAAATAATCAGTAAAAATGAATTATTTACTTATTTTTATAAAAAAAAGTAAAATTAATAATGATGCATAAAGTATATTTATCCTTAGGCAGCAATTTAGGAAATAAAACAAGAAACCTGCAAATGGCAAAATATAAAATTGCTGTACAAATTGGCAGAATAGTAAAAACAGGTAATTTGTATGAAACCGAACCTTGGGGATTTGAAAATGAACATTGGTTTTTAAACACCGTTATTGAAATTGAAACCAAGCTTAATGAAATTGAAACCTTGAAAAAATGCCTGTTGATAGAAAAAAAAATGGGAAGAGTTAGAAATGCTGTGAAAAATGTATATATAGATAGAATAATAGACATTGACATATTATTTTTTGATAATCAAATAATTAATTTGCCGGAACTCAATATACCTCATCCCCATATTCAAAATAGAAATTTTGTTCTGTTTCCTTTAGCTGATATTGCCGCCGAATTTATTCATCCTAAATTAAATAAATCAATTAAAGATTTATTAAAAGAATGTAAAGAC
>JALWNR010000255.1:834-5131 GCA_027083715.1 Bacteroidales bacterium | reverse complement strand
GTCGAAATTATTCCGATAATCGGGAAACCTAATAAAAAAAGAGATGCTATAATCGGGAAAATAAAATTTTTCGATTATGAAGATTTAAACAACTATCAAATTGAATTAAGCGAGAATCAAAAAAAATTAGTTAAACTTATTGATAAAGAAGAATATCAAGAGGAAGAGTACTTTAAAGGACTAAAACAAATAATGTTTCTTTTGGCAAAAGAACAGTTTGTTTACAAACGGAAAGATACATACAGTGAGCAGATTTTGAAAAAAGACTTGCAGCCGGTAAAAATTTCGGATAAACCTGCCAATTTATTGTTTTCAATTGGAGAAGATGAGCAATTTATACATGCCCGGCTTACAATAAAAGTCGGTGATAAGTTAATAGTACCCGACCCGAATAATACCGAGTATTACGTTAAAGGAATAGTCCCGGACGAGGATATTTATTATTTTTTCAAAAATGAACAAGCCGGAATCTTTTTATATCAGCAAATTGATGATTTTTACATGGTTAAATCCAATAAAGAGGTTTTTTTTGAAAAAATAATTTTACCGGCATCCAAACAATTTGATGTAGAATTTACAGATGATGTATTTGACTACGAAACCGTTGAGCTTGATTTTTCTGAAAAACAAATTTATCTTTCCGAAGAAAATGATTATATTTTAATAAAACCGCAGGTAGTTTACGGTAACGGAAAGGAGGTGCTTTTATCATATCAAGCAGATATACTTGAAAAACACAATGGAAAAGTTATTGTTTATAAACGAAACTACGAACTCGAAGAAGATTTTTTAAACCAGATTATCGATTTACATCCTGATTTTGCAAGACAGGCTAATGAACATATCTTTTATTTGCATTATGAGGATTTTATGAAAGATATGTGGTTTTTTCATTTTTTTGAACGTATGCAACAAGCTGATGTTGAGGTATTTGGTTTTAAAAATTTGAAAAACTTTAAATATTCGCCGTACAGGGGAAAAATAAGCACTTCAATACAATCAGGACAAGACTGGTTTGATGTAAATCTTGATATAAGTTTTGGTGAACAAAAAGTAAGTTTAAACGATATTCGTAAAGCCATTGTTAATAAGCAAAATTATATCTTGCTAAAAGATAATTCGGTGGGAATATTGCCCAAAGAGTGGTTACATAAACTGGAAAAGTATTTCCGAAATGGTGAAATTAAAGAGAATAAGTTAAAGATTTCCAAATTACGATTTTCGATTATTGATGAACTTTTTGATAAGATTGACGACAGCAAAATTCTTGAAGAATTGGCAAGCAAGCGCCAAATGTTGATGCAATTTAAAGAAATAGAGCAAGTTAAAGTACCTAAAAGCATTAAAGCCGAATTACGTAATTATCAGAAAGAAGGCTTAAATTGGTTAAACTTTCTGGATAAAATGAAATGGGGTGGTATTCTTGCCGATGATATGGGTTTGGGGAAAACCTTGCAAATTCTTGCATTTTTGCAACTGAAAAAGACAAAAAAAGCAAGTTTGATTGTGGTTCCAACCAGTTTATTGTTTAATTGGCAAAACGAAATCCAAAAATTTGCCCCAAAACTAAAAGCCTATTACCATTACGGAAGTGAAAGAACAAAAGATAGTTCAACATTTGACCGATACAATATTGTATTTGTTACCTACGGTATTTTGTTGCGCGATATTGAATTGTTGAAAGATTATACTTTTGAATATATGATTCTAGACGAATCGCAGGCAATAAAAAATCCGGCTTCGCGACGATTTAAAGCTGCAGTGCTGATTAATGCAAAAAACAAACTGGCGCTTACCGGAACACCTATTGAAAACAGTACTTTTGATTTGTATGCACAAATGTCCTTTGTTAATCCGGGATTGTTTGCCTCTTTAAAACATTTTAAAGACAGTTATTCAAACCCTATTGATAAAGATGGGGATGAACAAATGGCAAAAGAATTGCAAAAAATCATCAATCCGTTTGTATTAAGACGCACAAAAGAGTTGGTAGCCAAAGAATTACCTCCGAAAATAGAAGATGTTATCTATTGCGAAATGGAAACAGAACAGCGTAAGATATACGATGCTTACCGCAATAAATACCGCGATAAACTTTTGGAAAAAATTGAAGATGAAGGGCTGGGAAAATCAAAATTTATGGTTTTGGAAGCTTTAACCCGCTTACGACAAATTTGTGATTCGCCCGCATTACTAAAAGATGATGAAATACCGGCTACTGATTCGGTTAAAATCAAAGAAATTGTTTTACACATTACCGAAAAAACGGCAAATCATAAAATCTTGATTTTTTCACAATTTGTGGAAATGCTTTCATTAATCAAAACCGAATTGATTAAACGGAATATCGAATTTGAATATCTTGACGGCAAAAGTTCTACGGCACAACGGGAAATTTCGGTTAATAATTTTCAAAATAAAGACGATTTGCGGGTGTTTTTAATCAGCTTGAAAGCAGGAGGTACCGGTTTAAATCTTACAGCCGCCGATTATGTATATATTATGGATCCGTGGTGGAATCCGGCAGTTGAAAATCAGGCAATAGACCGTTGCTACCGGATTGGACAAGATAAGCATGTTTTTGCTTATCGCATGATTTGTAAAAATACCATTGAAGAAAAAATTGTAAATTTGCAACAGAAAAAGAAAAAAATAGCTTCGGACATTATTCAAACCGATGAAAACATTATGAAAAATATTGATGCAAACGATATTAAGGAGCTATTTTCGTGAGAGGAGTAAGGTTTTTAAAGTTTTGGAATAAAAAACCGGAATTTGAATACTTTCAAAGCTGCATTTGTTATTCTTTTTTTAAAAACAAAGTAAATATGGGAGTAATACTAAACCGCTAATGCTTAAAGAGCGTATGGTATAAAGTTAATTGGTTACATGATACAGTTGCTTGCTCCAAGAACATAAATAATAAAACAGGCAATTTTACGTATTATAGACTGAATATAATGAAAGAGTTTTATGTTAAGAAAAGAGTTTACAAATGCAAAAGAATAGAAAAATAAATGTCTGATACCGTTATAAAACTTGAAAACATAGGTAAACAATACCGCTTGGGAACCGTAGGCAGTGGTACTTTACGCGGCGATTTGCAACGCTGGTGGTATCGCATGCGCGGAAAAGAAGACCCTGCACTGAAAATTGGTGAAACCAACAAACTGGACAGTGTTGAGGGGGAATACGTGTGGGCTTTGCGCGATATTAATCTGGAAGTAAAACAAGGAGAAGTGCTGGGTATTATCGGTAAAAATGGTGCCGGAAAAAGTACTTTACTAAAACTACTCTCGCGCGTTACGGGACCCACTACGGGACAAATAAAAGTAAAAGGACGCATTGCCAGCCTTTTGGAAGTAGGTACCGGTTTTCATCCGGAGCTTACAGGGCGTGAAAATATTTTCCTGAACGGAGCTATTTTGGGTATGACCAAAGCCGAAATACGCAGTAAGTTTGACGAAATTGTGGACTTTGCCGGAGTGGCTAAATACATTGATACCCCTGTAAAACGTTACAGCAGTGGAATGTATGTGCGCCTTGCCTTTGCCGTAGCTGCCCATTTAGAGCCGGATATTTTAGTGGTAGATGAAGTACTTGCCGTAGGCGATGCCGAATTTCAGAAAAAAGCCATCGGCAAAATGCAGGAAGTAAGTAAGGGAGGTGGAAGGACGGTGTTGTTTGTGAGTCATAATATGGGGAGTATACGACAACTCTGTAACAGAACAATTTTATTAGAAAAAGGTCAAATTAAAGCTGACGGCGAACCAGATAAGGTTATAAAACAATATCTCACCGTTAATCTTAAAGGACATAGCTTAGGTATCAAAAAATGGGACGAGGACAACGCTCCCGGTAATAAAAACTTAAAGCTCTTAGAAGTTAACCTATATAATGAAGAGGGGAAAACAAAAAATATTTTTAGGCAAGATGAAAAATTTTATGTAAAAGTAAAATATAGATTATATGAAAAACTATCCGGCTATCGCATAAATCTTTTTTTCAAAACTGTTGTGGGTGATATTGTTTTTGTTTCTTCTTCTCATAATCTTACACAAAACTTATCAGAGCCAAATACTTATGAATTAATTGTTGAAGTTCCTGAAAACCTTCTTAATTCAATAAGATACATAGTTGCCATCAATATAGGCATTCCCGGTATTGAATATATTATTAAACCTTTTGATTTATTTTTTGTTGACTTAGAAAATATTGGAGCTCATGGTTCATCTT
This sequence comes from Bacteroidales bacterium, assembly GCA_027083715.1. GTDB lineage: Bacteria > Bacteroidota > Bacteroidia > Bacteroidales > NBLH01 > NBLH01. The sequence continues at coordinate 895 of JALWNR010000255.1, read as the reverse complement.
ATACAGAACAGTGGCCGGGGAGCGTTAGCCCTAATTTAATCTGGAATTTAAAAAATAAAAT
>JALWNR010000255.1:0-824 GCA_027083715.1 Bacteroidales bacterium | reverse complement strand
AAAATAAAAAAAGAAAATAAAAAACTGTTTAAAATTCGCATTAAATCAGAGAAAAGAAAATAAGAAAAAAATAGAAACTGAAGTAGATAAAAAACTTAGAAAATTAGGTTTTATTCCAATAAATGAGACGAAAGAGGAGGATATTTTTATAGTAGCATTTCCTAAATCCGGTATAACTTGGACACAAAGTCTTATTTCCAGTATACAATATGGAATTGATACTAATTATTTACCTGATAAATTGGTACAAGAGATAGTGCCGGATATTTATTTTCAGGCTTATTACAAACGATTTGGTGATAAAAAATTTTTTAAATCCCACGAATTACCAAAACCGGAATATAAAAAAGTTATTTATTTAGTCCGTGATGGAAGAGATGCTATGGTTTCGTACTTTCATTTTAATCAAAAAATAGGAGTTGATGTTACTTTAGAAGAAATGATTAAAGAAAATAAGGGAGTATATCCTGCACCTTGGTATGTTCATGTTAGGAAGTGGATAGAAAACCCGTATAATGCCGAAATTTTATACATAAAATATGAGGATTTATTACAAAATACAGTGGAAGTCCTAAAAAAAATATGTGATTTTGTCGGTTTTCATCGTGATATGGGCCTTTTGAAAAAAGTAGCAGAAGGTAGTACTATTGATAAAATGCGTTCAAGAGCTGGAAAATATGGTGGTATGGCTCATCCTAATTGGCAAGGAGAAAAAGGTAAAGAATTTTTTAGAAAAGGTAAAATAGGTTCATTTAAAGAAGAAATGCCAGAAAATTTACAGAAAATTTTTGGTGAGAAAGTTATTGATGAATTAAAATATTTTA
>JALWNR010000254.1 GCA_027083715.1 Bacteroidales bacterium | reverse complement strand
TACAAAGTAATTATCGGAGCAGATAAGGCACCTTTAAAACTTCTGCAAAAAGAATTTCCTGACCTGGAGTTTATCAAAATACCGGCACCGGAAATTAAATATTCCGCAAAAGGAAATTTGGTGTGGAAAATGTTTTTTTCCATACCAAAACTGCTATGGGGAATTTACAAGGAACACCGACTTTTAAAAAAAATCATTAAAAATCATAAAATTGATATTGTTATTTCCGATAATCGATACGGACTCTGGAACAAAAACATTCACAGCATATTTATTACGCATCAGCTGGAAATACAAACACCCAAAAGCCTGCAATTCCTAAAAAGAACAATAAACACTATAAATCTTTGGTTTATAAAGCAATATAATGAGTGCTGGGTGCCTGACATTGAAGGTAAACAAAACATTGCAGGCAATTTGTCGCATCCGCAAAAAACAGCCCGAAATGTACGCTACATTGGTTTATTATCGCGCTTTAGCCAAATAAAAGTTCCGCAGATACACCATGATTATAAAATTCTGGTAGTCCTCTCAGGGCCTGAACCTCAGCGAAGCATTTTACAAAATATTTTACAAAAGCAAATAATTGAAAGTAATAAAAAAGCATTGTTTGTTCTGGGAAAACCGGACAAAACAATTCGATATTCTCAGAAAAATATTGATTTTGTAAGTCACTTATCCGGCAACCAACTAGCAGCTTATATCAAGAGTACACCTTATGTAATATCCCGTGCGGGTTATTCAAGCATTATGGATTATCTTTACCTGAAAAAAAAAGCAATACTGATTCCTACGCCCGGACAAACCGAACAGGAATATTTAGCGGCACTTCTACTTACAAAAAAATGGTTTTATACTTCCGGTCAGCATCGTTTTAATCTAAAAACAGCTTTAAATGAATGCGATAAGTTTATAATTCCGGAAAACCTTTTTTCAGAAGATAAAAATGACTCATGTTGGTTGTGAGGTTTTAACCGCAATAATTCATGAAATTCTCTTTATGCAGATACAAAGCTTGTTCCGATTTATCGGAAGCACCGAATTCCGCCGACATATCTTTATATTTTTTACAAGCGTAGCTTGTAAAGAGAAAAATTCAAGGAATTCGTAACGAAGTAGATGCGTGAAGAGAATTTCAAGCAACACCCAACCTTTAGCCTCATGAGCCGAAGGCGAATAAATTTGAGTGCGTTTATTTTAAAGCCAGCTTAATATGTTGCTAACAAAGGTATTACAATACAGATATGACAAAAGCAGTGAACTGCGAAGCACCTCACCGAAGGTAATTTTGCGGGTTAATAACCATTTCCATGACTCTGCCAAACACTCAATTGGCAAATTTCAAAAATTATCTTAAATTAGTCAAAATTTAAATTCGATTGATTATGAAAAAATGGATAATAAATCTTTTAATAAGTGCTGTGGTTGTCTATTTTGCGGCATGGCTACTTCCCGGAATTCACATCGGTAGTTTTGTAAGTGCTATAATAGTAGCATTGGTTATGGGCTTTCTAAACCGCTTTGTCAAGCCAGTTTTAAAAATACTAACCATTCCGATTACCATTTTAACACTAGGCTTGTTTTTACTGATACTCAATGTGTTGTTAATCTATTTTACCGACTGGCTGATTTCGGGCTTTTCTGTTGATGGATTTTGGTCAGCCTTATTTTTTGCACTGATTGTCGGCTTTATCAATTCTCTTTTAAAAGACGATAACTAAATTATACCAATACACAAATTTACACATACACCAATATTATGGAATACAGATTTTTAGGAAATTCAGGATTAAAAGTATCGTCCCTGTCTTTAGGCGCATGGGTTACTTTTGGAGGTCAGATTGACCTTAATCACACCTACGAAATAATGAAGGCTGCTTACGAGCAGGGCATTAATTTTTTCGATAATGCCGAAGTATATGCCAATGGAAATGCCGAAACCGTTATGGGTGAAGTGATTAAAAAAGCAGGATGGAAACGTTCTGATTTGGTACTTTCCACCAAAATATTCTGGGGAGGCGAAGGCCCAAACGATCGCGGATTATCGCGCAAGCACATTATTGAAGGTACACATGCAGCTCTTAAACGCCTACAAACTGAATATGTGGATTTGATTTTCTGCCACCGCCCCGACCCATACACCCCCATCGAAGAAACCGTTCGTGCCATGAATTATGTAATCAGCTCCGGCATGGCTTTTTATTGGGGTACCAGTGAGTGGAGTGCTGAGCAAATCCGTCAGGCTTATGAAATTGCACGCCGTGAGCATCTGATACCGCCCTTAATGGAACAGCCGCAATACAACATGCTTCATCGCGAAAAAATGGAAAAGGAATTTTTACCTTTGTTTCGTGATTTTAAACTGGGTACAACCATTTGGAGCCCACTGGCAAGCGGTATTTTAAGCGGAAAATACAATGATGGTATTCCGGAAGGCAGCCGCTTATCATTAAAAGATTATCAGTGGCTTTGGGATCGGTTTCAGGAAATAAGTTGGAAAGAACGAAGCAAAAAACTGGCAGCACTGGCTGATAAATTAGGAATTACCCAAGCACAATTGGCATTAGCCTGGACATTGAAAAACCCGAATGTTAGTACCGTAATTACCGGAGCTTCAAAAGTGGAGCAGTTGCATCAAAATTTAAAAGCATTAGATATGGTAAAACTACTTACAAATGATGTGATGCAAGAAATCGAAGATATTCTTCAAAACAAACCGGAACAAGAGCCGGATTTCAGAAAAATATAACAGTGTAGAGACACGCCTCGGCGTGTCTCTACTGTTAAAATTTCGTTAAAACTCCTTTCCATAATTCTATTTTTTCTGTAAAAATTTTATATTCGCATGTTCTTTTCAAAGACTGCCCAAGCATATTTTGTCCTACGGACAAATATATGATTTCTCTCATAGGACAGCCATATTTTTTAAATTTTTAAATATTTATATTATGGATATTGTAGTAGAGAACATTACGAAAACCTACGGCAGCCAAAAAGCTTTGGACAATTTGTCCTTTACCGTAAAAACCGGTGAAATTCTTGGCTTTTTGGGACCCAACGGCGCGGGTAAAACCACTACCATGAAAGCCATAACGGGCTATCTTACACCCAACAAAGGCGATATAAAAGTGGGAAGATATTCCGTGCTGGAACAGCCTGAAGATGTAAAAAAGCAAATTGGGTACTTGCCCGAACACAATCCGCTTTATCTGGATATGCCGGTAATTGATTATTTGAAATTTATCGGTGAATTGCAAGGCGTGCCCAAAGAAAAAATCAACGAAAGAATTAAAGAAATGATACTCACCGTGGGTTTAGATAAAGAAAAGCATAAAAAAATAGGTGAATTATCCAAAGGATATCGCCAGCGTGTAGGCTTAGCACAAGCACTGATACACGACCCCAAAGTATTAATTTTTGATGAACCCACCACCGGGCTTGACCCTAACCAAATCATAGAAATTCGTGAGCTGATTAAAAAAATAGGTAAAGAAAAAACCGTGATATTAAGCTCGCACATTTTGGCAGAGGTGGAAGCTACTTGCGACCGTGTACTCATCATCAACAACGGAAAAATTGTAGCCGACGGCACGGCTGATGAATTGCGCAAAAAAGCACAAGGCAGTGAAGTATTAAAAATCGGTATTTCCGGCGGCGACAAAAACGAAGTTTTTGAAGCACTCAAACAATTGGATACGGTACAAATGGTTGATTTTGCCGAAAACAAACTTTTTGAAGTGGAAAGTAAAAGCAAACAATCTTCTGCAAAAGCAATTTTTGATTTGTGTGTACAAAAAGGCTGGTACTTAACACAGCTTACGCCTATGGAGAAAAACTTGGAAGATGTGTTCCGTGAGTTAACCATGTAAATGGTTAAATGGCTACATTGTTAAATTGTTGTTTTGGTTATTAGTAAAAAAATGTGATTTTATGTAGAAATTGGGGAATTAGTTAGGTTTATGACAAAAGAAGAAGTAAAAATTAAAGAACAAAAAATTAAACGAGCTATGACAAAATTGCGTTCGACGAGCTAATTGGCTTATCAGATGAACGATGCAGCTTAATTTTGTCTTGATTTTTTGGTTCTTTTGTCTTGATACAAAAGAACAATAATAGATATTTCAACTAAATCCATAATTTTTATTACTTGATACCAATTTAGTCATTTTATCAATAATGTATAACAAAAATGCACTTAAACAAAAGTTAAGATGAAACAAATCCTAATCATAACAAAAAAAGAGTTGAGTTCGTATTTCGATTCGCTGATGGCTTACATACTGATTGTGGTATTTCTGGGTTTCAGCGGATTTTTTACTTGGCTTTACGGCAACAGCGATGTGTTTTTTATCAATCAGGCTACCATGCAGCCGTTTTTCAGCATAGCTTACTGGTCGTTGTTTATTTTTATTCCGGCACTCACCATGAAACAAGTTGCCGAAGAAATAAAAACCGGCACCATTGAACTGATTTTAAGTAAGCCGGTAACCGATTGGCAATGGGTAACAGGCAAATTTCTGGCTACTTTCCTGCTTATTGTCATCACCTTGGCGTTAACACTTCCTTGGTACATTACCATTGCCAATATCGGACCCATTGACCACGGCAGTGTGTGGACAGGTTATTTGGGCTTGTTGTTAATGAGTGCCGCATACATCAGCATCGGAATATTTACCAGCAGCATTACAAACAATCAGATTGTAGCCTTTTTGCTGGCGTTGGTAATCGGTGTTTTTTTTCAAATCCTTTTCGGGATACTGGCGCATGCCTTTGGTGGTGTTGCCGGTGATGTTTTGGCTTATGCCGATATGAACCTGCACTATCAAAACATCACTCGCGGAGTGATTGACAGTAAAGACCTGATTTATTTCTTTACACTAATCATTTTAGGTCTTGCTGCATCGGAATTATCATTGTTGAAAAGAAATTTAAATTAAACGACTATAACAAGAAAGCACAAAGAAACGCAAAGAAGAATGACTGAAAACGAAATATCAAAAATCATTATTGGTAGTGCAATTGATGTGCATAGACAGCTTGGTCCCGGACTTTTAGAGTCGGCTTATCAAGAGTGTTTAATGTACGAACTTCAACAAGCAGGTTTAAGGGTGATTAAAGAAAAACCGATGCCTGTTATTTACAAAGAAGTGAAATTAG
>JALWNR010000253.1:3777-5176 GCA_027083715.1 Bacteroidales bacterium | reverse complement strand
TTTTTTAACGAAGTATTGTATTTAGTAACAAGGCTTGCAAAGCCTGAAAATGTGAGTTAACTGCTTTAAATGATTATTTTGAAATCAAGCAGAAAATGCGGGTTAGGGACAAACACTATTTAGGTGCTACAACATACAAGAAAATACCTACTATTGTAAACACTATATTGGGTATCCAAACCGATAATAGCGGAGGCATTGAACCGGCTGTAGCTAATTCGGTAAAAACTTTCATAAAAAAGATATATAAAAAACTCAGTATCAAACCTATTATGATATTAATACCGGTACCTCCCCGTCTTTTGGTTGTAGATAAACTCACCCCTATTAATGTTAAAATCAAGGCAGAAAACGGAAAAGCTACACGACTGTATTGTTCCACTTTGTAAGTATCAATTTTATCATCGCCACGTAACTCTTGTTCGGCAATAAAACTTTTAAGTTCATGAATATTCAGTGTTTGTATTGTTTTTTCCAGGCGTTCAAAATCAGCCGGACTTAAATTTAAAGCTGTATCAAGTGATGTTCCATGGCTTAATTCCTGCTCTTGTCCATTTTTGTATGTCCGAATATAATAATTCATCACTTTCCACTTTTGCTTGGTTGAGTCCCATTGAGCCCTGTTTGCTATAAGTTTAGATATCAGTTTTTTTTCTTCAAATTTCTCGAGTGAAAATTTGTATGCCAAACCACGTTTTTTATCATAACTTTCCAGATATACAAAAACACCCGGCTCTATTTGCTTATGTACATTTCGTGAATTAAAACCCTTTTTCTTACTAATATACTTTAATTCAAATCCTATTCGGTGTTTATTTGCTTTAGGGATAACATATGCAGCCAAATAAAATGACAATAAAGCGAGAAAAAGAGCAGAAATAAAATAAGGAAGCATTAATCTCCGATAACTAACTCCGCTTGAAAGAATAGCTACAATCTCGGAATCACCGGTAAGCTTTGAAGTAAAAAATATTACCGAAATAAAAACAAATAATGGAGAAAAGAAATTAGCAAAAAAAGGAATAAAATTTAGATAATAAACAAATAAAATTTCATTCCAAGGAACTTTATTTTCAATAAAATCATCAATTTTTTCGGCAACATCAAAAACTATTACAATAAGCATTATCATACCAAGGGCAAAGAAAAATGTCCCCAAAAATTTTTTAATAATGTAAATATCTAATGTTTTAAGACCCAAAAATCGCATAAAGCTGTTTTTATATTTTTTGCATCATTTTTTTTATCATGCTATCTTTCCAAGATGAAAATTCTCCGCTTTCAATTCTATTACGTGCTTCACCAACCAACCAAAGATAAAAAGCAAGATTATGAATACTGGCAATTTGTGCTCCTAAACGTTCGCCGGAAACAATTAAATGACGAAGATACGCTTTTG
>JALWNR010000253.1:0-3767 GCA_027083715.1 Bacteroidales bacterium | reverse complement strand
CTTTTGAATAGAAACTATCAACAAAAGATGTTCCTTCTGTGTCAATTGGTGAAAAATCGTTTTTCCACTTTACATTTTTAATATTAATAGTACCGTTTTTAGTAAACAGCATCCCGTTTCTACCATTTCGTGTAGGCATCACACAATCAAACATATCGGTACCCATTGAAATACCCTCAAGAATATTTGCCGGAGTACCAACTCCCATAAGGTAGCGTGGCTTATCCTGCGGTAAAATATGATTTACCAAATCTAACATTTCATACATCATTTCCACAGGTTCACCAACTGATAGTCCACCAATAGCATTGCCTTCTGCATTTTGTGAAGCAATAAACTCAGCTGATTGCTTACGTAAATCATTATACACACTACCCTGAACAATAGGAAAAAAAGCTTGTGAATGACCATACTTTGGCTTGGTATTGCGAAAATATTCAATACCACGTTTTAACCATAAATGTGTTAAGTCCAAGGATTTTTTTGCATAATCGTAATCGCAAGGATAAGGTGTACATTCATCAAAAGCCATCATAATATCAGCACCTATTGTGCGCTGAATATCTACTACGCTTTCCGGGGTAAATTTATGCCGTGAACCATCAATATGTGATTGAAAAAGAGCACCTTCATCAGATAATTTTCGGTTTTCGGCAAGCGAGAATACTTGAAAACCACCGCTATCTGTTAAAATAGGTTTGTTCCAATTCATAAACCTATGCAAACCTCCTGCTGCTTCCATAGTTTCCATTCCGGGGCGCAGGTAAAGGTGATAAGTATTGCCCAATATTATTTGAGCCTTAATATCTTCTTCTAACTCGCGCTGATGTACGCCCTTTACTGAGGCTAATGTGCCTACAGGCATAAAAATAGGTGTTAGAATTTCACCATGATCAGTAGTAATTTTTCCACTGCGTGCATTTGATTTTGTATCTTTTTTATAAATTTCAAATTTCATTTTCTAAATATAAATTTCGGCAAAAATACAGTTTTTTTAATAATAACATAAATATCACCAAAGTGTTCATTATTCATTGACAATTAAACGTGAACAATTAATAATTATTCATTACTTTTGCAATATTTAATTTTGAGATTTATGTTAGTCGCTCTACCTAATTTATCTATATTTGAATTAGTTACAATAAGTATTTTTGTTTCTGCATTGCTTGTTCAACTTTTTTACTACTTATTTTTTTATTTACGAATTGCTTTTTGTAAAGTTAAGGATAAAAAAAACGAACAATTTCCGGTTTCTATAATTATTTGTGCCAAAGATGAAGCAGAAAATCTTGAAAATTTTCTTCCTTCTGTACTTGAACAAAATTATCCCGAATTTGAGGTAATTGTTGTTAATGATGGTTCGGAAGATGACACAGAAGATGTATTAAAAAGATTAGACAATAAATACAAACACCTGTATGTTACAACAATACCTAAAAGTAATAATTTTCGGCAAGGGAAAAAACTGGCAGTAACCATTGGCTTAAAAGCTGCAAAAAATGAGTGGGTTTTATTAACAGATGCTGATTGTGAGCCGGTATCAAAAAACTGGATTAGTAAAATGCAAGCAAATTTTAAAGAAAATACGGATATTGTACTTGGATATGGTGGTTATTTTAAACGAAAAGGTTTTTTAAATAAATTAATTCGTTTTGACAGCTTATTCATTGCTATGCAGTATTTTACGTTTGCAAAAGCAGGAATGCCTTATATGGGTGTTGGTAGAAATTTGGCATACAGAAAATCGGTATTTTTCAAAAATAAGGGTTTTGCATCTCACTTAAAAATAAAATCAGGTGATGATGACTTGCTGGTAAATAAAATTGCCCATAAAAAAAATATCGCTATCGAACTTTCTCCCGAAAGTTTTACCCGGAGTATTCCTGAAACCAAATTTAACTCATGGTATTATCAAAAGAAAAGACATTTAACAACCGGAAGATATTACAAATTTAAACATAAGTTTGTTTTAGGACTTGAAATATTAAGCCGGCTTTTGTTTTATTTATCATTTATTACAGGACTGATTTACACTAATCTATGGATATATTTTACTGCCGGCTTCTTAATCCGTTTTTTATTGCAGCTTATCATTTTTTATGCAGCATCGGTCAAATTAAAAGAATCGAATGTATTTTACTTCGGTATAATATTTGATTTTATTTTACCATTGATTAACTTTATCATAATTTTAAGTAATATTCGACTACGTAAAAAACGGAATGGATTCGCAAACTAAACATTCAACAAAGGCAAAGCGCGATATTGAATTGGTAAATCGTGCCAGATCCGGTGATCAAAAAGCTTATGCAGAACTTTTAACTCACTACCGCGATTCCATATTTTTTATGATGAAAAAAATGGTGCAAAATGATGATGATGCAGAAGATTTAACCATTGAAGCATTTGGAAAAGCATTTAAAATGTTGGATAACTACAAAGGTTCCTATGCATTTAGCACCTGGTTATTCAAAATTGCATCCAATCATTGCATCGATTTTATTCGCAAACAAAAAAAACATACCCTTTTATCCATTGATGAAAGTAATGAAAATGCTTCATTACCCAATCAATATATCATGTCGGAAATACCTGATCCTGAAGAAGAAATGATTTGGAGACAAAAGGGGAAACTACTAAAAGATTTTATCAACAGATTACATCCTGATTATCAAGAGATTATAAAGATGAAATATTTTCATGGTTTATCGTACATAGAAATAGCCGAAGAGTTGGAAATACCTATGGGAACAGTAAAAGCTCGACTATTTCGATCAAAAGAATTGTTACAAAGCATTATGAAAGATAAAGATATATAACTTTATGCTGAAAGTTAAAAGGTTTTAGAAAATAAAGCTTAGTTGTTGATTAATGAGTGTTAAATATTGAATGTTTTTAAACATTTTAAACAATAGTAGAATTGAATATTATAGAAAAATATTTTCCTGATTTAACCGACTTACAATTAAAACAATTTGCACAATTAGATGCACTTTATCGTGATTGGAATGCACAAATCAATGTGATTTCGCGCAAAGATATTGATACACTTTATGAACGACATGTGCTGCATTCATTGGCAATTGCAAAATTTATCCGTTTTGTGGATAATACAGATATTCTGGATGTGGGTACGGGTGGCGGTTTTCCGGGAATACCACTGGCAATAATGTTTCCGAAAGTTAATTTTTATATGGTAGATTCTATCGGGAAAAAAATTAAAGTGGTAAATGCTGTTGCGGATGAATTAGGTTTAAAAAATGTAAGAGCCGAACATCAAAACAGCAAAGACGTAAAACAAAAATTTGATTTTGTAGTAAGCCGTGCCGTAACTGCTTTCCCTAAATTTATCCATCTGGTAAAAGGAAAAATCAAAGCACCAAACAAAAATGCAGTTTCAAATGGTATTATTTACCTGAAAGGCGGAGATTTAAGCGAAGAGTTAAAAGATTTTAAAAACAATGTTACCCTCACTCCCATCAGTCAATATTTTAAAGAAGCATTTTTTGATACAAAATGGGTACTTTATTATCCGTTTTTTTAAACTTTTTTAATGCTTTAATCTCGAATTTGATATTTGCTTTTCATCCGGTTTTTAAACAGCTAATTTTGTCTTACACCCTATTTTCAGCAGCCATAACCATCAAAGAGTATTTTTGTAAATTAGTGATACATAGACTTATAATATGTAATACAAGATACACTTGCAAGCATTCTTGCACCACTTATCAGTAAAAACATACCACTTACGAAATACATCAAGA
>JALWNR010000252.1 GCA_027083715.1 Bacteroidales bacterium | reverse complement strand
ACATCAAAGTTTAATAATATCATAGATATTATTAATAACCGACTAACCATTAAGCAAATCTATATAAGTTGCCAAGTCCTTATCGCCACGCCCCGAAATATTGATTACAATAATATCATCTTTCTTAAATTTTTTCTTTTCCAGAACAGCTACGGCATGGGCACTTTCCAAAGCAGGTATAATGCCCTCTGTTTTGGTGAGCATATAACCTGCCCGCAAGGCTTCTGCATCCGTAATACTAAGATACTCAGCACGTTTCACATCATTCAGATATGCATGGATTGGTCCAATGCCCGGATAATCCAAACCTGCTGAAATTGAATACGGCTCAATGATTTGTCCGTCTTCAGTTTGCATTAAATAAGTGCGACTTCCGTGAATAATTCCCGGGCTACCAACTTTCAGCGAAGCTGCCGTTTCATCGGTATCAATACCCATTCCTGCTGCTTCGGTAGCTATAAGCTTTACATCTTTTTTGTCTAAAAAATGATAAAAAGCCCCTATGGCATTACTGCCGCCACCTACGCAAGCAATTACATAATCGGGGTTTTCTCGTCCGGTTTGCTCTTTCAATTGCGACTTTATTTCCTCGCTAATCACCGATTGAAAACGCGCTACCATATCAGGATAAGGATGCGGACCCACTACCGAACCAATCAAATAGTAAGTATCTTCCGGATTATTAATCCAGTCGCGAATGGCTTCGTTGGTGGCATCTTTCAGGGTTTTGCTACCGCTTTGTGCAGGGCGTACTTCCGCACCCAACATTTTCATACGCTCTACATTAGGGGCTTGTCGCTGAATATCAATCTCGCCCATATACACTACGCATTGCATATCCATTAAGGCACAAACAGTGGCAGTTGCTACGCCGTGTTGTCCGGCTCCTGTTTCGGCAATAATGCGTTTTTTACCCAAACGCTTAGCCAACAATATTTGCCCAATGGTATTGTTTACTTTATGCGAGCCGGTGTGGTTCAGGTCTTCGCGTTTTAAATAAACATTGCAGCCGTATTTTTCTGATAATCGCTTTGCGTAGTACAAAGGATTGGGTCTGCCCACGTAATCTTTTAAAAGTTGTTTAAATTCTTTTTGAAACACATCGGTTTCAATAATTTTCAGATAATTATTTTTTAATTCTTCCACATTCGGATAAAGCATTTCAGGAATAAATGCTCCGCCGTATTGTCCGTAAAATCCTTGTTCGTTTACTTGGTACATAATGCTGCGTTTTGTTGTTAATCATTTTAGTCATCAGATGACAGAAATTTCGTTGTGATTTAACCTTAATTCTTCCATAAATACACCAATCTTACCAACATCTTTTAAGCCCGGCTCTATCTCAAATTTGCTGTTGATGTCAATGGCAAATATATTCAAACCTTTCAACTGCTTAATATTTTGTGCATCATCTATATCAATTCCCCCGCTTAAAAAGAAAGGCTTTTCATTATCGTAGTCGGATAAAATATCCCAATCGAATTTTCGTCCGCTACCACCGTAATGCTTGGTTTTGGTATCAAACAGAAAATAACTGCAAACATCTTTGTAAACATCTAAAATTTTAAAATCAAAATCCTCATCAACCTGAAAAGCCTTGCTTATTTTTATGTTTTGTTTAAAAAGATATGCGCAAAAATCCGGTGTTTCATCACCATGCAGTTGCACTAAATCCAAGTCGTGCTTTTTAATGTTTTCCAGAATATATTCATGTGAAGCATTCACAAACACACCAACTTTTTGTGTATTTTTATCAATATGCAAGTCTTTAATGAGCAAATCATCGCCTACAAAACGCTTTGATTTTTCATAAAATATAAATCCAAGAAAATCGGGTTTTAGCAAAGCGAGATGCTCAATATTTTCGGGATATTTCATCCCACAGATTTTTATTTTCATAACTCTTTATTTTTTATTCATCAGATGACTACGAATTCAACTCTCTGACCCCAACTACTTATCTAATTGAGAAATAAATTCACTACATGCTTTGGCAGGATTACCGGTTTTCATAAAATTTTCTCCCATCAAAAAGCCTTGAAAACCGATTTTTTTTAGTTCAATAATGCTTTGAGGATCACTAATACCACTTTCCGATATTTTTACAAATTTATCAGGTATTTTACCAGCCAAATCAATAGAAGTTTGTATGCTTACCGCAAAATCTTTTAAATTGCGATTGTTTACGCCCACCAAATCAACATCATCACACAAAACCTCCAATTCTTCTGCATTATGTACTTCCAACAGTACTTGCAAACCTAAACGGTGAGCAGTTTTGGAAAAGCTTTTTACCTTCTCTTTATCTAAAATGGCAGCAATTAATAAAATAGTATCTGCTCCAATTGATTTTGCTTCAATAATCTGATATTCATCAATGGTAAAATCTTTTCGTAAAATGGGAATGGAGTTAACTTTGCGTGCAGCCAATAAATCGGTATTATCACCGCCAAAAAATTGTTTGTCGGTTAAAACAGATAAAGCAGATGCTCCTGCTTCTGTATATCCAACAGTTGTTTGTTCTACATCAGCTTTGTCGTTAATAATGCCTTTCGATGGCGATTGACGTTTAAATTCTGCTATAATTCCCGATTTTTTCGGGTCAGTAATATAATTTTTCATCGAAACACAGGGTATATTGAAATAAACGCTGTGTTCCAACTCTTTAATGGAAGTAACGGACTTTTTTATTTCCACTTCCTTTGTTTTTTGTACAACTATTTTGTCTAAAATGTTCATTTTTATTTTCTTTGATAGTCACCGGATGACTTTAAGTCATCTGATGACTATATTTCCAACAAAGTTTTTAATGCCTGATAAGCCCTTCTGCTTTCCAAACTTTCTTTTGCTTCAGCAAGGCTGTCTGTTATGCTTTTTCCGTTCATTATTTGAATGGCAAGTGCTGCATTCGCCAAAACGGTATTAGTTTGGGCTTTTGTGCCTTTGTTTTGTAAAATATCCAAAAATATTTTCGCTGCTTGCTCCACATTGCCACCACTTGCAATTTCTTCGGGCATAATTTTTTCAAAACCAAAATATCCTGGTGAAAGAATTTCATCACTTTGAGTGGTTATCCGTTTAAAATCACCGGTTAATGAAACTTCATCATAGCCGCTCAAAGAATGAATGATAGCAAAATTTTTATCTGATTTTTGATACAGATAGGCATACAAACGAGCTACCTCCAAATTATACACCCCAACCATTTGATTTTTCGGAAAGGAAGGATTAACCATTGGTCCCAAAATATTGAAGAAAGTTTTTACTTTCAGTTCTTTGCGCACAGGACCTACATTTTTCATCGCCGGATGAAACAAAGGTGCATGCAAAAAGCAAATTCCTGCTTTTTCAATTGACTTGCGAATTTTGTCCGCATCGTTGGTAAATTGATAGCCCAAATATTCCAGCATATTAGACGAGCCCACTCCCGATGATACCCCATAATTACCATGTTTAGATACTTTATAACCTGCACCTGCCACAATGAACGAAGTAAGTGTGGAAATATTAAAAGTATCTTTACCGTCGCCACCCGTACCGCATAGGTCAATGGTTTCGAAATCACTTAAATCTACTTTTATGCACAAGTCCAGTAAAGCATCACGAAAGCCTGCCAGTTCATCGATGGTAATGCTACGCATTAAAAATACAGTCAGGAATGCTGCAATTTGGCTGTGATTGTATTGCCCTTGCCCGATATTTGTCAGCACCTCTTTTGCCCTTTCGTAAGAGAGGGATTTATGTTCGAATAATTCGTTTAATATTTCTTTCATGATTTTAGTATATTAGTTAAATGGATATTTAATTACTCATTATCCGAATAATTATTTAAAAGACGTTTTGAAGTCTGCTTTACGGCTGACGTTCAAAAGTTTTAGGTATTCAACCAATTTTTTATCATTTTTTCGCCCAGAGGTGTTAATACCGATTCTGGATGAAATTGTACGCCGCGTAAATCATAATCTTTATGAAACAGCGACATTATTTGCCCTTCGCTGTCGAATGATGAAATTTGAAAGCAATCCGGCAAATGATGATTATCCACAATCCATGAGTGATAACGCCCTGCATCAAATTTTTCGGGTATATCTTTATAAATGATTTTATCGTTACCGATTTGCACCACCGGCGTGGCTATTCCGTGATAAACTGTATCTAAATTTTTTAATTCACCACCGTAAACTTCTGCCATGGCTTGCATTCCCAAACATACCCCGAAAATACTTTTTTTTGGAGCATATTCTTTGATTAAAGGCTTTAATAAGCCCGCTTCTTCGGGTATCCCCGGTCCGGGTGAAAGTACAATTTTATCGTATTGGTTGATGTCTTCCAATGCAATTTCATCATTCCGGTAAACATCTACTTTTTTATTGGTGATTTTTTCCAGATAATGCACCAAATTGTATGTAAACGAGTCGTAATTATCAAAAACTAATATTTTCATGGTTAAATTGTTATATTGTTAAATTAGTGTATTTAAGCATTACAGCATTATTTCATTGTAGCATTTATATTTCTTCTGCCAATTTTATGGCTGCTCGTAAAGCCCCAATTTTATTATCCACTTCTTTTAATTCACTTTCCGGTACTGATTTATCTACTACTCCGGCACCTGCCTGATAATGTAAAGTGTTTTGCTTGCTCAAAAAAGAACGGATTAATATGGCTTTGTTCATATCGCCGTCCAAACCAATAAAACCAATACTGCCACCATAAAATCCGCGACTTTGTCCTTCTATTTCATCAATCAATTGCATTGCACGGTATTTTGGTGCACCCGATAATGTTCCTGCCGGAAATGTATCGGCATAAACTTTCAGCGAGGCACCACGGTCGTTAATTTGCCCACTTACTTTTGATACCAAATGAATTACATGGCTGAAAAACTGAATTTCTTTGAATTTTTCCAAAACAACATTATTGGCACTACGGCTTAAATCGTTGCGAGCCAAATCAACCAACATAACATGCTCTGCATTTTCTTTCGGGTCGGCAGAGAGTTTTTCTGCCAGTAATTTGTCTGCTAAATCATCTCCTGTGCGTTTGAAGGTGCCCGCAATCGGGTTGATGCTTGCCGTTCCCTGTTTTACCGTAATTTGTGCTTCGGGCGATGAACCCATTAACTTGAAGGTGCCGAAATCGAAATAAAATAAATAAGGCGACGGGTTAATGTTTCGTAATGCAC
>JALWNR010000251.1 GCA_027083715.1 Bacteroidales bacterium | reverse complement strand
GCTTAGGTATTAGGCAAAACGAAAAAAGCAAAAAGGCGCAAAAAGATATTTTTTCAATTCAATGACTTTATGGACAGGCACTAATTACTCTGCCAAATGGAGTTAATGCCAGCGCTACCAGTTTAAAATGTTGCCTTCCGAAAGGAATTCCTATTATGCTAATGTAGAACAATACACCAAATATCAAATGAGATAAACTAATCCAGATTCCACCGATAAAAATCCATAGTATGTTCATGAATATTGACAAGCAACCACTATTCCCTTCTTTTAATCTTGTTTCTTTGCCAAAGGGCCATAAAGCCAAAATTCCTAATTTCATTGTTTGTATCCCGAACGGGATTCCGATAATAGTGATAAAAAGTGCAATACTGGACATGAAATATTCAACGGCAATAAATATTCCGCCAAAAACAAACCATATTATATTTCCAAGTGTTTTCATCTTTGAGGCAAATTATTGTTTTTTTAAATTAAAACTCTTCTTTCTGAAAAAAACGAATTTCATTCTAAACCACTTAAATATTTTGCAAGAGTATCCCGATTTTCGGGACAGGTATCCGAAAGTATTCGGGAGTAAACAATGCCGATAGACTTTTAGTTTTGTATTAAGAGCTTGTGTAATGCCGATGCTACATAAAAATAGCACAATAAATTGTACTATATTGAATGTTCAATCGGTATGAAATAATAAAATTACTAAAAGCGTATCGGTATAAATAAAACAGAAAGAACACCACTGATTATAAAGGGCCTGTATTTTTTCATTTTCAGGTTATGTTAAAATCAAGCTGAAGTTTCTAATCCAACCGTTGATTTCCTTTTAAATTTTTGAGGTATTAATTAAGCATCAAAAAAAATTGTTAAATATTACTTCAACTTCCTGTACTTAATCCTTTTCGGTCCTGTATCACCCAGCCGCTTTTTACGGTTTTCTTCGTATTCCGAATACGAACCTTCAAAGAAATAAACTTGCGAATCGCCTTCAAAAGCCAGAATATGTGTAGCAATACGGTCAAGAAACCACCGGTCGTGCGAGATGACTACGGCACAACCTGCAAAATTCTCCAAACCTTCTTCCAAGGCACGTAAAGTATTCACATCAATATCGTTCGAAGGCTCATCGAGCAACAGCACATTGGCTTCTTCTTTCAATGTTAATGCCAGATGTAAGCGATTTCGCTCACCTCCGGAAAGCACACCGCATTTTTTTTCCTGATCGGCACCCGTAAAATTAAACCTACCCACATAAGCACGCGAGTTAATCATTTTATTACCCAGTTTTATTTCCTCACCTCCGGCAGAAATTACCTGATAAACAGTTTTTTCAGGGTCAATATCAGTGTGTTGCTGATCAACATATCCTATTTTTACGGTTTCGCCCACTTTAAAGCTTCCACTATCAGGCGTTTCACTACCAATAATCATTCGGAATAATGTGGTTTTTCCGGCACCGTTGGGCCCGATTACTCCCACAATACCATTAGGCGGAAGACTGAAGTTTAAATCTTCAAACAATAATTTATCGCCAAAAGCTTTGCTTACACTCTGTGCTTCAATTACCACATCGCCCAAGCGCGGACCATTTGGGATAAAAATTTCCAGATTTTTTTCTTTTTCCTTAGTATCCTGATTTAAAAGTTTATCGTAAGCCGATAATCTTGCTTTTGCCTTAGCATGACGCGCTTTAGGGCTCATACGCACCCATTCCAACTCACGTTCCAATGTTTTACGGCGTTTGCTCTCGGCTTTTTCTTCCTGCTCAAGTCTTTTTGCTTTTTGCTCCAGCCACGATGAATAATTTCCTTTCCAGGGGATTCCTTCGCCACGGTCAAGCTCTAAAATCCAACCGGCTACATTATCCAAAAAATAGCGATCGTGGGTAACAGCAATTACCGTACCTTTGTATTTTTGCAGATGCTGTTCCAGCCAGTCCACACTCTCCGCATCTAAGTGGTTAGTCGGCTCATCCAGCAGCAGAACATCAGGCTCCTGCAATAGCAAGCGACAAAGTGCCACACGGCGGCGTTCACCTCCCGAAAGGTTTTTAACCAAGGCATCTTCGGGCGGACAGCGCAAAGCATCCATAGCGCGCTCTAGCTTATTGTCCAGTTCCCAGCCGTTGTATTGCTCGATCAAATCGGATAGTTCACCTTGCCGCTCAATAAGTTTGTTCATTTCATCATCATTCATCGGCTCGGCAAATTTGGCATTTACCTCTTCATATTCTTTCATAATGGCAACTAACTCTGCCACACCTTCTTCCACAATTTCACGTACGGTTTTGTTATCGTCCAATTCCGGTTCTTGTTCCAGCATGCCGATTGAATATCCCTCGGAAAAAGCAACTTCTCCCTCGAAAGATTTTTCTTTTCCAGCAATAATTTTCAACAAGGTTGATTTTCCGGAACCGTTTAAACCGATTACTCCGATTTTTGCTCCGTAAAAGAATGAAAGATAAATATTATTCAATACTTTTTTGTGCGGCGGGAAGGTTTTACTTACGCCCACCATTGAGAATATTATTTTTTTATCGTCTGCCATTTTTATTGGGGATTAGTTATTTAATACACTATCAGGCTACTCTGCCATCGCCCAGCCGCACTTTATAATGTGCACTGAACTTACCTCTTGAAATATCTCTTAATTTACCTTTAAGCAGGCGTTTTGTCAGTGGTGAAACTTTATCGGTAAACAAAATACCGTCCAGATGGTCGTACTCATGCTGTATAACACGGGCTGCCATTCCTTCAAAATATTCGTCGTGAAACTCCCAGTTTTCATCATAATATTCTATACGGATTTTTGTTTCGCGCTTTACTTCTTCCCTTATTCCGGGAATGCTCAGACAACCTTCTTCCATTGAAATAATATCGCCACTGCGTTCGGTAATGTGTGCGTTGATAAATACTTTTTTAAAGTCTTTTAATTCAGGATCTTCTTCTTCCATAGGGCTGGCATCTACAACAAAAAGCCGTATTGATTTATTTACCTGAGGAGCGGCTAAGCCCACACCGTCCGAATCGTACATGGTTTCAAACAGGTCATCAATAAACTCTTTGAGTTTTGGATAGTCTTTGTCTATGTCTTTCGCTACTTGTCGTAATACGTTTGCTCCTATTATTGAAACGGGTAATACCATTTTTAATTACAGATTATTAATTTTTAATAAATATTTGCTATTTCACTATTTTTTATGTTCCATATATGATTGCAGAATAATTGCAGCACTAATTTTATCAACCAATGCCTTATCTCTGCGTTTCATTTTTTTCACACCCCCGTCAATCATGGCTTGTGTTGCCATTTTTGAAGTAAAATGTTCGTCTTCTTTAACAATTGGTGTATCAGGAAAGGTTTTTTTAAATCTTTTGATAAAACTTTCAATTAGCGGAACTGAATGAGCCGTCCGGCTATTTTCCATCTGAAACGGAAAACCAATAACCACAGTTTCCACCTCTTCTGCTTGAAAATATTCCTTTAAAAAATCAAAAAGTTTAGGGGTTTCCACAGTGGTAAGTCCCGATGCTATAATTTGCAAAGGGTCTGTAACCGCTATTCCCGTTCGTTTTTTTCCGTAATCTATTGCCAGAATTCTTGCCAATTGTTTAGAATGATTTTAAATTGCAAAGATAGGTTTAAAAATGAAATATGGAAAACTCATGGAATGAATTTTTTCCTTATTTGATTTTTTGGATAAGTTAAAAACAAATATTATGATAAAAAAGTGTAATTTTGCTATGCATTATTGATAAAAATTTTCGATAAATTCAAAAAAAAATGAAGAAATTATTTGTTGTTCTGATTACCTTTGCCGTTCTGGCAGGAGGCGCTTATTTGCTATCGCCCGATTATTTAAAAACTGCGTTGGAATACCGCACTCCCGACATTGACGATTACAAAATTTTTGAAAACCGCACAATAAAAGCAGGAAATTACATTCCCTGGGGAAAAGCAAATGATTACAACAAAAAAGAGTTTAGCAATGAAACCTTAAACCGCCTTGAAGAGTATGATCCGGTTGCATTTTTAATCATCCAGGATAAAAAAATAAAATACGAACGCTATTGGGAAAGCTACAATGAAAACTCCCTTTCCAATTCTTTTTCTATGGCAAAAAGCATCATCAGTTTGCTGATTGGTATTGCGGTGGACGAAGGTAAAATTCAGAGTTTGGACCAAAAAGTCGGCGATTTTATTCCTGAATACAAAAATCCGCCTAATGATGTATTGACGATACGCAATTTATTGAGCATGAGTTCCGGCCTGGACTGGGATGAAGCTTATTCCAGCCCTTTTTCTGTAACCACCAAAGCCTATTACGGTGATGATTTATTTTCTTTAATCAAAGACCTTAAAGTTGTGGAAAAGCCGGGCGTAAAATGGAAATACCTGAGCGGAAACACGCAAGTACTGGCTTTTATTTTAAAAAATGCTACGGGCATGAATGTTTCGGATTATGCTTCGGAAAAACTTTGGAAACCTCTGGGAGCCAAAAATGATGCACTTTGGTGTCTGGATAAAAAAGACGGTATGGAAAAAGCCTATTGCTGCTTTAATTCCAATGCCCGTGATTTTGCACGTATCGGGCAAATGATTCTGGACAAAGGCAAATTTGATGATGTAGAAATCATCTCAAAAAAATATATCGATCAAGCAATAAAACCTGTAACCGAATTGGTGACTGACCGGGGGCAGATTGTGGATTTTTACGGCTTACAGTTTTGGATACTGCAACACAAAGGCTACAAAATACCTTTTGCCCGTGGAATTTTGGGACAATATATTTTTGTAATCCCTGAAAAAAATGCCGTAGTGGTTCGGCTTGGGCATAAACGCAGCGATAAACGCAGCTTTCATGCCGAAATACCGGACGATGTGTATCTGATTGTGGATGCGGCTATGGAAATTTTGGATTGATGTTATCAATCCTTTTTGCTCTTTTTATAAAATTTACAGAATAAAACAACACTGTTTACCTGCAAAATTACCTTCGGTGAAGTGCTTCGCTGTTCATCACCCCCGTCACAATCATACTATAATACCCTTATTATCAATATATTAAACGAACTCTACAACAAAATAAACGTACTCAAATTTATTCACCTTCGGCTCATGAGGCTAAAGGTTGGGTGTGTCTTGAAATTCTGTTCCGAACTTGATTCGGAAAAGAGAATTTCATGAATAATCAGGGT
>JALWNR010000250.1 GCA_027083715.1 Bacteroidales bacterium | reverse complement strand
CTGTTTAATGGTTCATCATCAACCGGTTTAGGTATTGTTATTTTTAAATAATTACCATCAAAATCAACAATATTTGCCATCCAATAATTTAGTGCTAAACCTATATTTCCTGTACTCAATTTAAAATATTGATAAAAAATATGAGCCAACTCTTTAGCTTTCAATTCATCTTGATGTTTTCCGGTATCTTTTATAACAAATTTCAAGCCCGATGAATGATGGCGATACAGAATGGCATCTTGCAATTGTTTAGCTGTAAATGCTTGCATATAAATTACTTCGGCAGTAACAGAGGAAATAGTACTTGTTTGATAAATAATTTGATAACTATCAATATCCATTGACAAAACAAACATGTGCCGGCTACCATACTGCTTAATTAATTCAATCAAATGATTAATAATTACGGTTCCTGAAGGTGTTTTTTGCCACCATAATTCAAGATTTTCAATTACAATAATACTCTTTGCCGGAATTTTATCTAAAATTTTAGCATTATCGCCGGTAATTCCGCTTACCTTTTGTAAAAAGTTGTTTAACGATTTTTTATTGATATTTTTTTCACGTTGAGCAACTATTTTATAAACATTTGTAGCGTCGGTAAAATTTTCAATAAATTTATGTATAAAAAAAGATTTCCCCGAACAAATTGTCCCGGTTACAATTAATGCTCCATGAATACCTTCATCAAATTTTTTAATGTATTCTTTGGCTTTTAAAAGTTCATCTGTATGATTAAACCAAAAATCTTTATTGAAAAGTTCTTTATTCAAAAACAAATATCGATAGTAAAAGGGTAATTGTTCTCGCAACTTTTTATTTAAAGACAAAATAGTAACATAATGTGCAACATCACCAGAATTTAAAGCTATTCTTTTATCAACATTTTTAAACAACCGACGGAACAACAATACTCTACTTTGCTCGTACCAGAACAGCTCTATCTGTTTATCTATTAATTGTTTAGCCTTACTTATATAGCGATGAATAATTGAAAAACGAATATTTTTTACTGTATTTGCTATTTGGCTGTGCGTTTGAGCCTCTTTTTTAAAACTAAACAATTGAAACTTATGTTCAATATTCAAATAAGCATTGTTCAAATTTTTATTAATTGTTTTTATCAAATCGCGTAAAGCAATTTTCAGCATTTGAATATTTTGTTGCTTGCTTTCAAGAAAACTTTCCACATCAGGCAAATCATCAGGCAAAACACCTGTATTGTCTTTGTCTATACTGTATTGCAACAAACGATTGTAATTCAATATTTTATTATTAAATTCGAGTGTTTTATTGTCCAACAAGTCAAACAAACGATAAATCTCAGCAATCAGATCGTTGGTAATGATTTCTTCTATAATATGTTTGGCAGGAATTTTTTGTTGTCTGATTAGGTGCTCACTAGAAAACAAACCGGCTAATGAAAAATTATCGGTGATTAAGCTGTTTTCAGGAACATCTTTATAAACTTGTTTAATCTCCTCGATTATCTGCTCTTTAATTTCATTAAAAAGAAATGTAATACTCTCATTATCTGATATTTTTACAAGTTTTAAATTTATTTTTTTCTTTCTTTTACTATTAAAACGATCCTGAACAATTTGATGATTTTCGGCTAATATTTGAATTTGTCCTGCAAAACTCAAATTAAGTGCTTGCAAAAGTTCCTCACGTAAACGAACAACTATTTCGTACAATTTTATACTTATAACAGATAAAATATTATCCAGTTTTAATTCATTTAAAAAATAATGAAAACCTGTATGCCAAAAATCGCTCAATAAAAAAAGCCTTTCGTTAACAGTTTCCATCACTTGTTTTTGTTTTGCATTTAAGTGTGCAAGCATATTAACATCCGGCTTTTCAAACAATGCAGCTAAATCATCACTTACTTTTGAATACAGAAAATACAAATGATTATCGGGATAGTTTTGAACAATATCTTTTTGTTTGTCAATTTCTTCTATTCCCGAAATTAATTCGTTTAATTTATGTTTGTTTAAAAAAATATCTAATTGTTCGGGTTTTATTTCGTTTATTGGCAGTAATAGAAATTGTGTTTTACGAAATAGTTCTTTAATACTTGAAAGTGCATCGAAAAACAGGGAAAACAAAGAAGCTAAATAGGTATAAAACTCAATGTTTGAATGAAAAATCAATTGATTTTCAAGTATTTTCTTATAATTAATTACCAATTTTGCTTTACCCGTAAATTTACTTTTCCATTCCAATTTGTTTTTTATGCGCTTTAAGCTATTCTTATGGTCGTGTAATTCGGCAATTTCATTACGCTGATAATATAAAGTTATTTTTGATTTTTTTCCATCAATTAATTTATTAATTCCTGTTTGATATTGTACAATTGCACGCTCCTGTATTTCTTTACCGCTGCTGCTGATTTTATATAGTTCATCAATAATACTTGCTGTATTTTGTTGAATATCCAATAATTTAGTGATTATATCTCCGGTTTGATAAACCTTGCTTTCAATATCTGCCAAATTATAAATTGATTTTAAATGCTCCGATAAAATTTCAGCAAAGTTTCCGGTTACTGTTTTTACATAATTTACAGAAATAAATGTAGCAAGACTTTTTAGTTCAAAAAATAGATTTTTCAGTTCATCTGCAATTTCAGGTTTCAAATTATATTTCACTATAATTTCTTCAAAACTGCTTTTTTCTTGTAAAACAGTGGGTTCCGGTTTAAGTTTAGGTATTTTTACTAAATCATCGGGTATAAAAATCATTTTCCGAAATAGGGTAGAAGCCTTAACCAAAACAACCGTACCAATTAGTCCCAGCAAACGATTTGTTTGACGTACAAAGTTTCCCTCCTTTCCCGGATGAATATCCGGCAAACCCATAAAAACCAAATCTGTATTGAGCGATTCTTCCTTGATTATATCATAAACACTATGTTTATTATACTGATTATTAATTATATGCACATCTGCATCAATACGCAAAGCATCCAGTACATAACGTGCTTTTTTGTAAAGCATTTCGCCTTGCTGTTCAAATTGGCTAATACTAATTAAGCGAAGCTTAGCATTTTCCCATTCGGGCGATGACATTAAAAATTTGGCTAAAAAAAGTGCCAGATTATTATTTTGACCTTCACCACGCCACCAAATATCAATACTTGATTTTTTACCAAAACCACGCTTTTTATCATAGTCCATTAATAAAACGTTCAAATCCAACTGATTAAGACTTTTTATCAAATGAACAAATTTTTCAGGTTCACTGCTTTGTTTTGCCCAGCCCATTAAAACAGTATTGGGTTCCATACCTGAAAAGCCATAAGTGCTGGCAATCATTTCTATACCTTGATAAATATCTTTACATGTTTGACGCCGATAAAAAATACCTACTTCTTTGTGTCCTTCCGGTATCGATTGTTTGTGTTTCGGAAATAAATAATCAGCACTTGGATTTTCAATTAAATCAAAATTGGATAAGACCCCGAATTTACCCACCAAATTTTTACCAAAATCAACAAGATATTGCCTTTTTGAAGAGCTTCCACTAAATAGAATGATATTGGGTTGCCAATTACGATCTTCAATTTTATTTTTATCCATTTTGTATAATGCCGAACGCGCAACAGAATTCCAAACACTTGTCCAAACATCACCAAAATCTGATCGCATCTCTTTGCGTTTAAGCAATATATAAATGCCAATCATAATTAAAAGTGCAAGGCTCATTGCAGTAGCATCCAGTTTGAACATAACTGCAAAACTTGCCACAAAACCGATTACTCCTACCCATTTTGAAATACGAAAACTTGGACGAAAATCAGCTCCTGCAAAGCTTTCCAATGCAAATGCCAAATTAATAAATCCATAGGAAGCCAAATAAAACATAGAGACCACTCCGGCAATCATATTCAAATCGCCCACAAGAATACCCAATTCGGCAATGGCAAAAATAAAAAGTAAAGCATTTCGCGGCTCATTGCTTACACCAAAGCCTTTACCTAAAAAGGATGGAAGTATTTTATCTTGTGCAATTGCTTGTAAAATGCGCGGACCGCCAAGTATCCCGCCAAGGGCAGAAGATAAAGTTGCTCCCCAAATACCGGCAACTACCAATGGCGAAAACCAAGCTATATGCATTAAAAAATTACTGTCGTTCAGTAATAAATCACGCCCGACAAAAGCTGCAACCCCAAATGCCAATAAAACATATACAATAAAACCCACAATAATTGCTGCTAATGTTCCGCGCGGAATATCTTTATTGGGATTTTTCAAATCGCCAGACATGGCAACTCCTGCAGTAAATCCGGTAACGGCTGGAAAGAATACGGCAAATAAATACTCAAACGGTAAATGTTCCGGCATTGGAGACCATAAAATTCCTGAAGTTTCAGAGCCTGACCCACTAAAAAATCCCCAAACAATAGATATTAATGACAACAATATGGCTGCTAAAATAAAATATTGTGTTTTAATAACAACGGCAGTACTAATAAATGCAAGTATTACCAGGCTGATAATCACAATAGTACCAACAATACGAATATCGTTAATACTACCATTCATTCCTAAAAAATTACTGATTAATGGTATCGAAAGAAAATTTTCAGTAAAACCAACAATGTAGAGCGAGATACTCAGTGCCGTACCAATAAAAAGCGCAATACCAATAGAACCACCCATTGCCATACCCAGACTGCGTGAAAGAATATAGTAAATACCTCCGGTTTTAATTTTTTTATCGGTGGCAATCGATGAAATACTCAATCCGGTGGAAACCGATATTATATGAGCAACAACAATAATTACCAATGTGAGTATTAATCCGCCTTGACCAACTACCCAGCCTAAGCGCAAATACATAATCACCCCTAAAATGGTAAGTATCGAAGGAGTAAAAACTCCTGAAAAAGCACCGAATTTATTTGCTTTTGCCATAAATAACAGTAAAATATTCTTTTCAAAAATAGGAATAAAAGGGTGAAGTAAAAAAAGATTTGTAATTATATTAATGGTTTAACCGCAATAATTCATGAAATTCTCTTTATGCAGATACGAGGCACCGAATTCCGCCGACATATCTTTATATTTTTCACAAGCTATGCTTGTAAAGAGAAAAGTTCAAGGAATTCGTAACGAAGTAGATGCGTGAAGAGAATTTCAAGCGACACCCAACCTTTAGCCTCATGAGCCGAAGGTGAATAAATTTGAGTGTGTTTGTTTT
>JALWNR010000249.1 GCA_027083715.1 Bacteroidales bacterium | reverse complement strand
TACTTGTATCATAGATAACGAGCAGATATTTTAAAATATTAATAAACAAATTTATTTATTACAATGAGAAAAATAATATTGATTAGTTTACTTGTATTATTTCCAATGATGCTATTTGCCCAAAAATATACAATCAGCGGATATATTTCAGATGCGGGAAATGATGAAAAGTTAATCGGAGCGAGTGTATATGTTCCCGGAACGACAATAGGAACCATAACTAATGTTTATGGTTTTTATAGCATTACGCTTCCAAAAGGCAAATATAAAATTGCTTATTCATTTGTTGGTTATGTTACTGAAACAAAGGAAATTGATTTGAATGCCAATTTATCCATAAATATAAACTTATCATCAAACATTGAGCTGCAAGAGGTCGATGTTGTTGCGGATAAAATAGATGCAGGTGTGGAAAGTTCGCAAATGAGTACAACAGTTTTGCCTGTTAAAACCATTAAAAGTATTCCTGCACTTTTAGGTGAGGTTGATATTATTAAAGCCATTCAGTTATTGCCTGGTGTGCAGTCAGGAACAGAAGGTTCAAGCGGGTTGTATGTGCGGGGTGGTG
The DNA here is from genome assembly GCA_027083715.1 of Bacteroidales bacterium. GTDB lineage: Bacteria > Bacteroidota > Bacteroidia > Bacteroidales > NBLH01 > NBLH01. Next base: position 4,702 of record JALWNR010000249.1, on the reverse strand, counting down.
GTCCTGATCAAAATTTAATTTTACTTGACGGGATACCGGTTTATAATGTAAATCATCTGTTTGGTTTTTTTTCGGTGTTTAATGTGGATGCAATCAATAATGTACAATTAATCAAAGGTGGTTTTCCAGCTCGTTATGGTGGTCGGCTGTCCTCGGTACTTGATATACGGATGAAAGAGGGTAATCCGGAAAAAATTCATGCTACGGGTACTATCGGTTTGATTGCAGCAAAACTGGCTTTGGAAGGTCCGATTATTAAAAATAAAATGAGTTTTTTGGTTTCGGCACGAAGAACTTATATTGATTTGCTGGCAACTCCTTTTATAAGGATGTATAACCGAAACTCCTACGGAGAAGATATGAGTATTGGCTATTATTTTTATGATTTAACCACAAAAATTAATTATAAGTTTAATGATAAACACCGCTTGTACCTGAGTGCTTATATGGGAAACGATAAAGCCTATGAAAAATATAAATATACCGAAGGAGATTATTATTCATCGGATAATTTTAATTTACAGTGGGGAAATATAATTGCCGCTTTACGCTGGAACTATATGATAAGCAATAAGTTGTTTAGTAATACCAGCGTTAATTTTACAAGATATAAATTCAATACAGGATACGATAGCGAGTATAAAGATAATCAAGGAGTTAGTTCCTATAAATTTGATTACTTTTCGGGCATTGATGATTGGGTTGTAAAAACAGATTTTGATTTTATTCCCAATCCGGATCATTACATACGTTTTGGTGCAAATTATACCAATCATACCTTTAATCCGGGTGTAAATGCTTATAAAGAAAGTACCGACAACAAAAATAATGTGGATACCACTTTTGGTAATAAGCGGTTATATACGGATGAAGGTTTTGTTTATATCGAAGACGATATGACTTTTGGTAAGTTTAAGATAAATGCCGGTGTACATGCCTCAGGTTTTTATGTTGATAAAAAGTTTTACTATAATATCGAGCCACGTATATCCATGCGTTATCTGATTAAGCCCAATTGGTCTGTTAAAGCGGCGTATTCTCAAATGGCACAATATGTACATCTACTATCCAACAGCAATATTGGTTTACCTACCGATTTATGGCTTCCTGTAACTGATAGTATTGGACCACAGCTTTCAACACAATATGCACTAGGGAGTATGCTAACCTTTGGTAAAGGCTGGGAAATTAGTCTGGAAGGTTTTTACAAAGAAATGAATAACCTTATCGGCTATAAAGAAGGAGCCAGCTTTTTGTTGGTAAATGATGATTGGGAGAAAAAAATTGAAATCGGTAAAGGGTGGTCGTACGGAATTGAGCTTTTATTACGTAAAACTTTGGGAAAAACTACCGGATGGATTGGCTATACACTAGCCTGGTCTGACAGACAATTTGACAATATTAGCTTTGGGGAGCGTTTTCCGTATAAATACGATCGCAGGCACGATATAAGTATTGTGTTTTCGCACAAATTTTCCGAAAAGGTTGATATCGGAGCTTCCTGGGTATTTGGCAGCGGATATGCAGTTACTCTGGCTACTGAAAAATATCAATCTGCTTTTGAGAGTATCTGGTACGATGTTCAGTATTATCCGCATCGTAATAGTTTCCGTATGCCCAATTATCACAAACTTGATTTTAACGTGAATTTTCATAAAAAGAAAAAGTGGGGAACCCGTACATGGAGCGTGGGAATGTACAATATGTATAACCGCCAAAATCCATTCTTTTTGTATTACTCTTATGAGTATTCACAAAGCGGAAATTCCCGTACAGTGTTAAAACAAGCTTCCTTATTCCCTATGATCCCTTTTGTGAGTTATTCATTTAAATTTTAAAACTTCGAGAAATGAAAAATATAATAATTTATTTATTAGTGAGTTTAGTATTGTTTTCATGCGAAAAAACAATTCAAATTGATATCCCTGATAATGGTAGAAAACTTGTAGTAAACAGTTTTTTTGGCGCAGATAGTGTTTTAATGGTAAGTTTAACAGAAAGTAGGTATATCTTGGATAATAAATATAATTTTGATAAAATTGCGGATGCTGAAATACGCTTATACGAAGGCGATAAGTATATAGAAAGCTTGCAAATGCAAGAAGACAGTACCTACTTTGGAAATTATATTCTTAAAGCAAATAATATTTATAAAATAGAAGTCAATTCAGGCGAATTTCCGCAACTAACAGCCGAAAGCCTTTTGCCGGAAAAAACGGAAATATTAGAACTTTCCGCAGAAAATACAAAAGATGAAGAAGGTTATGACGCTCTTGGCTTTACCCTTACTTTTAAAGACAATCCGGAAGAAGATAATTATTACTTTGTAGAAGTGTATCAGCGATATGTTGATCATTATACGGATTATGAAACCGGAAACGATACGGTATATGTTTATTATGATCAAATATATTTATACAGTTTCGACCCCAATACTTTGGATGAATGGGGACTTGGAGAAGGTTTGCTTTTAAACGATGAACTATTTAACGGGGAAAAATATTCCTTAAAGTTTTTCGGATATGGTGGTTATTATGCTTATGAATACGATGAATACGGTAATCCGGTAGAAAATACTGAAAGTGATGTATCGTTTTATGTTTATTTAAAATCAGTTAGTAAAGAATTTTATTTGTACTACAAATCACTGGCAAAGCATTTTGAAGCACAAGATGAATTTTTTATGGAGCCTGTACAGGTATATAATAATATAGAAAACGGCTTTGGTGTATTTGCCGGATATTCGGAAGATTTAGACAGTACGAGAATTCAAAATTAAAATAATTATTAAACACACAAAGCCTGTCCCGATTTTTGGGGAGTAATGATTATATCGATACACTTTTAGTAACTGAATTACTTCACAATTTTATAATTCAAAACTAACATATTAATTATCAGTAAAATATATACACATGAAAAATATTCTTATCTTTTTTTTTTTAATTTTTTTAATATCTGCTTGTGAAAAGAATATAGATATTAAAATCCCGGATGAAGGAAGAAGGTTGGTATTAAATGGTTTGCTTGGGGCTGATAGTATTTTAAGCGTTAATTTAACAATAAGTAAATATATTTTAGATAGTGATGAAAAAACAAAACCTGTTGAAGGAGCAAAAGTTGTTCTTTATAAAGATAATCAACTTATTGAAATTTTGACAGACAGTTCTGCAGGTTATTATTATGCAAACTATACTTTAAAGCAAGGCGAAAATTACCATATTAAAGTAGAGACTGATAATTACCCCGATTTGGAGACTGAAACAACTGTACCCTATAAAACAAATATTATTGAATTGGATGCTTATCAGACATTCAATGCTTACGATTGGCCGGAAACACGCTTTACTTTAATTTTTAAAGATAATCCAGAATACGATAATTATTATGCAGTGTCGGTTATCGAGCGGAGATATACTACTTATGAGTTGGGGGATGGTGAAGATACGGTTTTAGTTGATGATTATCATTTAAATATATACAGTTCAGACCCGAATGTTTTTTCTGATGACTGGTATTTACAACAGGATTTGCTTTTTACGGATGAATTAATTCAGGGTAAAGAGTATAAATTGCAATTTAATGCACAAAGAAACTTTTACGATAACAACAATACCGTTTCGGTCTATTATGTACAATTTAAAACCATTAGCAAAGATTACTACTTGTATTATACTTCGTTGGCAAAACATTATAATGCACAAGATGAATTTTTTATGGAGCCGGTTCAAGTATATACCAATATTAAAAATGGTTTTGGCATTTTTGCCGTTTATGCGGCAGATGTGGATAGTGTACGTTTGGAAAGTATAACAAGAACTTATTGATTAAATCGTTGATTATGAAAAAAATGTTTTTACCGGTTTTAATCTTAGTATTATTTGCCGGACAGTTAGTGGCACAAACAAAGCATCAAATTGAGCGAAAACATAAAATCGGATTAAGTTTTTCATCGTTTGGCACTAACAATATGTTTTATTTTCAATCGTTGGATGGTGCTGCAAGTTATAATTCCGATAATTTTTATGTTTTTGGTGTAAATTATATTTATTCGTTTAACAAAACTTTATCAATTGAAACAGGTATTGAGTATGCAGAGCACCGGATAATTATCGAACCCAATTTACCGCCAAATTATGATGTACAACCCTATGGTGCAAGTTTTTCTTTGTTGGAAATTCCTTTTTATGTAAGGGCAGATTTTTTGAAGTATTTTTTTGTCAATACAGGTACATTTATTACTTGGCATATCCAGCCCGATGATTCAGTTGATAGTCAGTCGGGTATAGGTACTATGTTAGGAATTGCTTTGAAATACGATTTTAAACGGGGGGTGTCGCTTTTTGTAAATCCTTACATAAAAGCCCATAGTTTGATTGCATTTCAAAAAAGCAATCATCAATTACATTTAATGGAAACCGGTTTTCGTTTTGGAATCAGTTATAGATTATAAAAAATAAACACATGAAACAAGCATGATTAAAATAATTATTAAACATACAAGGAAATGATTATTTTACATCATGCGGTTCCATGTGGCAATTAAAAATAGTAAAAAATAAACACATGAAACATTCATGACGAATAAATTCGACACACAAAACCTGTCCCGATTTTTCGGGAGAAATGATTTAAAACCCCAAAGGGGTGATAATTAAATAGCCCTGTATGGAGCGATAGCGGAATGCAGGGTATAATGCGA
>JALWNR010000248.1 GCA_027083715.1 Bacteroidales bacterium | reverse complement strand
CCGAAACTTATACATATCAAATCAGCAATAGCAATTTTTTAAATTATCAAATTTTTGTAGGCAACTCTATATTGCCCTATATACAAAAACCCTCATTAAGCAGTTTACAAGCTTTTCGCTGTTGATTTAAAAAAACTATCTGATTTTTTTGATGGTAGATTAGAATGTATTAAATTTAGGGCAATTAACGAACAACTTCTTAGTCGAAAATTTAAGGTAATTTACTATCCACTATTGACACAGGATTCAGATGTACGAATTAATTTCAAAACTTTTTATTATAGTAATTAAGCATAAACAATAAATTATGTTAGACAAAATCATTAAATTTTTTCTAGAAAACAAACTGGTTACTTTCCTGTTTATGGCAGTTTTTATAACATGGGGAATTGTTACCTCGCCGTTTAACTGGCAAACAGGAATTTTACCCAATAATCCGGTTCCGGTTGACGCGATACCAGACATTGGAGAAAACCAGCAAATTGTTTACACAGAGTGGCCAGGTCGATCGCCACAGGATGTTGAAGATCAAATTTCATATCCTTTAACAACGGCATTACTCGGAATACCAGGTGTAAAAACTATTCGTAGTAATTCTATCTTTGGACTTTCCAGTATCTACATTATTTTCGATGAAGATATTGAATTTTACTGGGGACGTACCCGAATACTCGAAAAACTAAACTCATTACCTGCCGGAACATTGCCTGATGATGCACAACCGGCTTTGGGACCGGATGCAACTGCTCTTGGGCAAATATACTGGTACACTCTTGAAGGACGCGACCCTGACGGAAATCCTGCCGGAGGATGGGATCCTCAAGAACTACGTACTTTGCAGGATTTTTATGTAGGCTATGGCTTAACATCAGCAAAAGGTGTTTCCGAAGTAGCTGCCATTGGTGGTTTTGTAAAAGAATATCAGATTGAAATTGACCCCAACGCAATGAAAGCTTATGGTGTAACAGTGGCTCAAATCATAAATGCAGTTAAAAAAAGCAATCTGGATATTGGAGCTCGTACTATTGAGTTTAACAAGGTAGAATATTTAGTCAGGGCATTGGGTTACATAAAAGACCTTTCCGATTTGGAAGAAAGTGTAGTCGCTGTTAATAATAATGTACCAATAAGATTAAAAGATGTTGCCTTTATCACTTTCGGACCTGCAACTCGTAGAGGCGGATTGGATAAAGGAGGTTCAGAAGCAGTAGGAGGTGTAGTTGTAGCACGTTACGGAGCTAACCCACTTGAAGTTATTAATAATTTAAAAGCAAAAATAAAAGAAATTAGTGCCGGTTTACCTTCTAAAACCTTAGAAGATGGAACCGTTTCAAAAGTTACAATTGTTCCTTTTTATGATAGAACAGGTTTAATAAAAGAAACTTTAGGTACTTTGGAAGAAGCGCTTTCTCTAGAAATTTTAATCAGTATAATAGTGGTTATTGTGCTGGTAATGAACCTAAGAGCTTCAATATTAATTTCTAGTTTATTGCCTATTGGTGTATTAATGGTATTTATTGCCATGCGTTATTTCCATGTCGATGCCAATATTGTTGCACTTTCAGGTATTGCTATTGCCATCGGGGTGATGGTGGATGTTGGGGTGGTTTTTACCGAAAATATTATTCGATGGCTGGATATGCCCAAACATAAAAATGCCAGTCGTAAGGAAATTACCGAAATTATTTACAAATCAGCATCCGAAGTTGCACCTGCTGTAATTACGGCATTATCAACAACCATTATCAGCTTTCTGCCGGTATTTGCCATGCAGGCAGCCGAAGGAAAATTATTCCGCCCGTTGGCATTCACCAAAACATTTGCGATGATTTCAGCATTTATTATCGGATTAGTTTTTATTCCGGCAATGGCAGATATAATCTTTTCAATAAAATCAGGCAAAGAAAACAAGAAAAAAATCACCAACATAGTTGTGATGTCAATAGGGGTAATCGGTTTATTTTTCTTTAAATCAATTATTGCTGCTGCTTTAATTCTTTTCGGATTAAATAATTTTTTCGAAAACAAATGGAAAAAGAACGGAAAAAGAAATGCAAACATTATTAATGTAGCAATTACCTTATTGGTAGTAGTATATTTTCTTACTGTTGCATGGATGCCTTTGGGAGCACAAAACAGCACTTTCTCAAACTTACTGTTTGTAGGTGCTATAATCACAGTGGTTTTAGGAGCTCTATCAACAGTTGTGTATTTTTACAAACCTATTCTTTATTGGGCATTAGATAACAAATGGAAATTTTTAAGTGTCCCTATCGTGATTATCTTTTTTGGTATAACCGTTTGGATGGGATTTAATAAAGTATTTGGTTTTATACCTAAAGCATTTAATCTGGTTGGTTTACACATTGAGGAAACAAGTGGCTGGAAAGCAGTAAGCAGTGCTATACCGGGTATCGGTAAAGAATTTATGCCCAATTTAGATGAAGGTTCATTTCTACTGATGCCAACCACAATGCCACACTCAGGTATTCAAGAGAATTTAGATGTTATTCGCTTACTGGATATAAAAGTAAATGCCATTCCGGAAGTAGAAAGTGTTGTTGGGAAATGGGGACGAGCAAATTCAGCTTTGGATCCGGCACCTACTTCTATGTATGAAAATGTAATAAATTATCGTCCGGAATATAAATTGGATGAAAAAGGACATCGTGTCCGGTTTAAAGTGAATGATGACGGTGCATTTGTTCTTAAAAATGGAGGCACTTATAAATACGGAGTAGATAAATTCCAGAACTTTAAAGTTTCTGAACTTATTAAAGACGATGACGGTGAATATTTCCGTCAATGGAGAAAACATATCAGAAACACAGACGACATATGGAAAGAAATAGTAAAAGCTTCAAAAATTCCGGGCTTAACCTCAGCACCAAAATTACAACCTATTCAAACACGTTTGGTCATGCTTGCAACAGGTATGCGTGCACCAATGGGAATAAAGGTTTTTGGTCCTGATTTGGAAACCATTGAAAAAGTAGGTTATGATTTAGAAAAATTCATGAAAGAAGTAGAAGGCGTTGAACCTGCATCAGTATTTGCCGATAGAGTAGTTGGAAAACCATATTTGGAAATTAAAATCAATCGCGAAGCTATTTCACGTTATGGTTTAACCATATTAGATATGCAACGTTTTTTAAGTAGTGCAATTGGTGGTATGATGTTAACCAAAACAGTTGAAGGTCGTGAACGTTTTCCGGTGAGAGTTCGTTATGCAAGAGAATACAGAGATAATCCCGAAAGTTTAAAATCTATTTTAATTCCTGTTAAAGGAGGTGAGCAAGTGCCGCTTGGTGAACTGGCTGAAATTACCTACACAAGAGGTCCTCAGTTAATTAAAAGTGAAGATACTTTTCTTGTAGGATATGTAATTTTTGACAAGAAACCTGAATATGCCGAGACCAACGTAGTAGAAAATGCACAAGCATACTTAAAAGAAAAGATAAAAAACGGTGAATTAAATATCCCGAAAGGAGTAAACTATAAATTTACCGGAAACTATGAAAATCAAATACGTGCAACAAAAAGATTATTAATTGTTGTACCAATTTCTTTAATAGTGATCTTTTTAATTCTGTATTTCCAGTTTCGTTCGGTTACTGTATCATCCATGATATTTACCGGAATATTGGTTGCTTTTTCAGGCGGATTCATCATGATTTGGTTATATGGGCAAGGATGGTTTATGAATTTCAGTGTAGGTGGTATCGGAATACGAAATTTGTTCCAGATGCATACAGTAAATTTGAGTGTTGCTGTTTGGGTAGGATTTATTGCCCTCTTTGGAGTAGCTACTGATGATGGAGTAATTATGGGAACCTATCTGCAACAAGTGTTTGAAGAGCATCATCCTGAAAATATTAAAGATATTCGGGCAAGTATTTTGGAAGCAGGAACAAAAAGAGTTCGTCCTGCAATGATGACTGCTGCAACTACGATTATTGCACTAATTCCGGTACTTACATCTACCGGTAAAGGCTCAGATATAATGGTGCCTATGGCAATCCCTTCTTTCGGTGGTATGATTATTCAGGTAATGACTATGTTTATTGTACCTATACTTTATTCAATGTGGAAAGAAAAAGGATTGAAAAAGCAACTTGCAAAAAAATAAAAGTTTAAATTATAAAGAAATAAAAATATGAAACAAGCATGATTAAAATAATTATTAAACTCATAAAAGAACTTAGTGAAACGATCTCACGAACAAAGTGAGTAATGATTATTTTAAATCATGCGGTTCCATGTGACAATTAAAAATAGTAAAAAAGAAACACATGAAAACAATAATAATAACTTTGATGCTGTTGCTGGGTACTGTGAGTATTTATAGCCAAGACAAACTTAATGAGTATTTGCTTACAGCGGCAGAGAATAATCCGGGATTAAAGGTGAAATTTAACCAATACATGGCTGCTTTACAAAAAGCACCACAGGTGGGAACTTTACCCGATCCGCAAATAGCTTTTGGTTATTTTATTTTGCCTGCCGAAACACGTGTTGGTCCGCAGCAATTTAAATTCTCTGCTCAGCAATTTTTTCCATGGTTTGGTAAACTAAAAGCCAACCGAAATACCGCTGATGAATTAGCAAAAGCAAAATATGAACTTTTTGAAGATGCTAAATTAAAACTGTTTTATGATGTAAAATCTTCTTATTATAAGCTTTATTTTATTGATAAAGCCATAAAAATCACCAAAGAAAATTTGGATATTTTAGATGCTTTTAAAACAATTGCTTTAATAAAAGTAGAAGCAGGAATAGCATCAGCAGTTGATGAATTACGTGTTGAAATGGAAATAGCTGATCTGGAAAATTCATTAGCTCTGCTCCGCGATCGGTATTTTGCTGAAAGTGTAGCATTTAATAATTTATTAAATGTAGATGCTCAAAGTGAAATCCAAATACCTGATAAGCTAAATAACAATGATCTAGAATATTCAAAACAGGTGGTTTTAGACAGTATTGCTGCAAAAAATCACCAGTTAATCAGTATTGATTATGAACTTTCAGCAATGGAACAACAAGAAATTTCTGCACGAAAAAGCGGTGCTCCAAGTTTCTCAATAGGTATTGACTATACAATTGTTGGCAGTAGCAGTAATCCTGCATTGGATCCTGCAATTAACGGGCAAGATATTTTACTTTTTCCAAAAATTGGCATTACTATCCCGCTGTTTCGCAAAAAATACAAGGCATTAGTTAAAGAAGCTGTTATTTTACAAGATATTGCTAAAGATAAAAAAGTAGATAAAACAA
>JALWNR010000247.1 GCA_027083715.1 Bacteroidales bacterium | reverse complement strand
TTTATAAGACTACGTTTATGTTAGTACTTATTAACTTAAAAAATTAAAATAAATTATGAAGAAATTAGCTATTATACTATTTTTTGCTTTTTTTATAAGTAACTTATTTGGGCAAATTAAACACAAACCCAAAGTTATTGCAATTTTTTTAAGTCCTAAAAATGAAAGTTTTGATACTGCTCGCTTTCCTGATATTGATTTTTACTACGTAAAAAAAATAAAATACAAAAATCCGAAAGGTATGTTGAATTATAAAGCAGGGCAAGCATTGGCTTTTGATAAAAACGGAGTATTAATATCCTTTACCAATATCATTGGCTCAGATATGGATAATTATCCTGAGGGTGGAAATTTTTTCACAAATAAAAGAGGAGAGTTTACAAAATTTTCTGATTTAACAAAAGATTATATCAAGAAAGGAAAAGTTATGAAAGAAGGGAAAAAATTTAAAGGAAAAGATCCGAATGTTTTATCCACTAAATATATCTCGTTTAAATTGCCTGATTTTAAACTTTATACCGAAAATGATACAGAGGTTTCTTTTGCCGAATTGACTAAAGGAAACCCGATGACTTTAATTGTATTTGCTTACCTTGATTCGGATATTGACGGAACAAAAGGAACCGAAAGCGGAGAGAGTAAAACAGGAAAACAGTACCTTAAAGATGTAAATCACACTCTTTTTATTGAAAAAGAATTAAGTGATTTGAAAAAAATCGAAGAAGTTATTTTTGGTAGAGATATGAGGTTGTAAACAATCGTTTTTTTATATCTTAAATAAAAAATAATATATAACTGATTTTATCAATGTTTAACAAAAAATGAATAATTATGAAAAAAGCTATTATTTTTACAAGCGCCTTACTTTTAATTGTTTCTTTATCCAGTTTTATGGGATTATTTCCAAGAGTGGATAAACCCGACTCACCGGATGCAAGCATGATTGTATTACAATTTGCGATTGATAATAAAGGTGAATTAGAAACTTTCGGTAATGCTAACTGGTCTATGTGGATACCGGAATTGGTAGATGAAACCGGTACGTTGGTGCCTTTTAAGTGGGCAACAGGATTAGCAGATATGACCAACTTTTATTACAAAGAAAACCTAAAAGCAGGAAAATATACCCTTAAAGGTTTTACACATGTTTATACCGATTATGGAAAAGAAAAAGAATATGAAGAAGCAAAAGGAAGTACTGAAATGGTTACAAAAAATCCTTATGATAATAAACCTTATCGTGTAAGACAGTTTTTTCCGTTAGAAAAGCCCGTTATTCTTGATTTACAGCCAAATATTATTGCTTCGCTGGGTATGTACGTTATGAAATACAAATATAAAGAGGGTATATCCGGAACATCCGACGACCGTTGGAAAATTTTGGAAGATTACACCAAAATAGTTATGGCTGACCCAGAAGATCAATCATTATTGGAATATATGAAACCTTGGGCTACAAAAAAATGGAAAATGTGGAATGCTAAAAATCCGGCAAATAAAAAATAAAGAAGACTTTTATAAACTTAAAATTTAAGACTTTCAAAGAGCAACACAGAAATTGTTTCAGAAGTACTTTAAAGAAATTAAAAAGGGAGCTGAAAGCTCCCTTTTTAATTTAAATACCGTAAAACGATTTTGCACCTTTTAATATCACACTCATTTCTGTGGCAATTGATAATGAAACTTCCTGTCCTGAAAGTTCAAATTTGATTGGCTCAAAATCATTTTTATTTATTTTTATCACAAAATCATCACTTTTAAAAAGGTAAGTGTCATTTTCTTCGGTTAAATGATAGATTTTATTCTCTTTTTTAAAGAACAATACACCTGAATTTTTGTCAAAATAATAGCCTTCGCCATCCTGTTGCCAATATTTTTCATCTAAATACAAATGCGGTTTTTCTATGTATGGTGCACCTGCACTCGGGCAAAAAGTATCGCAGTTGCCACACTGATTACACCAATCGGCAATGTGTAAAATTTGCTGTTTTTGTTTAATTTCAAAAATTTTATCTTCGATAAAGTCTCCGTTTTTATCAATTTTCACGGTTTGGTAACGAACAGGCTCTGTTTCAAATGAATGAAAAGCCGTATTGGGACAAACGGTTGTACACACATTACAAACTTCGTCGCAAAGTAAACAACGCGATGCCTCTTGCATGGCTGCCTCTTTACTCAGGGTTTCGCTAATCAGTTCAAAACTGTTGCGCTTATCCAAAGACAACTCTTTTACTGCCACACTGTTAATTTTTTGCGCTTTTTTACTCATCAGTTCCACGATTGATTTTTCGGGACGTTTTAAACCGTGTGTTTGCGTATCAAAATCAATATTTTCCCTGTTGATAATTTCCTGCGCCGCTTTACGTCCGTTGCCTACAGCTTCGATTACCGAAACACCTCCGTTTAAGGCATCGCCGCCGATAAACACATTGGGTATTTGCGTTTCAAAACTGTTTTCCTTAATTTTAAGCAATTTTGTATCTGTAAAATCAATGGCAATATCTTGTCCCACAGCAGGAATAATGGTATCAACAGCAATTTCAAACTCGCTGCCTTCAATGGGTTCGGGTCTGCGTCTGCCACTTGCATCTTTTTCGCCAAGCCGCATTTTTTCGCAAAGTAGTGCTTTTACTTTTCCGTTTTCAACACGTACCGATAAGGGACTTAGCAGCTCCATTATTTCAATGCCTTCGTCCAATACTTCTTGAATTTCTTCGTAATTGGCAGGCATTTGTTTGCGTGTACGCCGATACAAAATAAACACTTCTCCTTTGTTGTTTAATAAACGTTTAGCGGTTCGGGCGGCATCCATAGCTGTATTTCCGCCACCGATAATTGCTACACGCTTGCCTAAATTAAGTTTTTTTCCTGCTTTGCTATCGTACAAAAACTGCAAAGGCTCTAAAACGCCTTCGGCATCACTACCTGCAATACTAAACGAACGGGATTTTTGTGCTCCGGCAGCAATATAAACGTAATTATTATTTTTTTGCAGTTTCTCAAAATATGCTTTGTCAATTTTTTGATTATAGCTGATTTTTACCCCTGCATCTTCAATATCGGCAATATCAATATTAAAAGTTTCGTCATTAATTCTAAAATGAGGAATTGCGCGCGCTGCCATCCCTCCCGGTTTGCTGCCGGCTTCATACACCATAACCGAAAATCCTGCTAAGGCAAGATAATAAGCAAAACTTAATCCGGCAGGTCCTGCTCCTATTACTGCCGCTTTCAGCTCTTTTTTCTCCGTGCGGAAAGTATCGGCTGCGCAATATTCAGGGTTCAGGTTTTGATAATGCCAATCGGCAACAAAGCGCTTTATTTCTCTGATTAGCAGAGGACTACCGTAATTAATTCGCGTGCATTTGGTTTGGCAAATATGGTCGCAAACCATACCTGTAGTTGCCGCAAAGGGGTTGGTTTGTTTAATTACCTCAAAAGCCTTTTCAAAATCACCTTGTGCGGTATAGTACATATAATCGGGGATGCCTTGATTTGTAGGGCAAGTATCCACACATGGAGCATGAATGCAATCAAAAGTATTTAGCTTGCGCGATGTTTTAATGCTTGGGTCTTTAAAGGTGGATTTTTTGTATTTTTTGTCTTTCAACACTTTATCGGCATATAAATGTAGTGTGTTTAAGCACTCTTTGCCGGTTTTTATATCGGGAATTTTACTGATATTTTCCAAATACTGATGCAGTTTTCCGTATCCTCCGGGCTTTAAAATATCCGAACAAACCGTAGCCGGATACATGCCACATGCAACAACATCTTGCACATTAAAAGCATCTATTCCGGCAGAAAAAGAAATATCAAGGCTACCGTCAAAATCGTTTTGCAGTTTGCGCGCTACATTTACCGAAATCGGGTGCAGTACTTTACCGCTGGCATACATCATTTGCTCTTTTTCGGGAAAAACCTCCTTATTGTTTTGGCTTTCCAATGTGTTGGTCAGTTTTAAACCAAACTCACGCCGGTTTTCAAGTGCTGTTTGTGTTAATTTTTTGATTATTTTCAGCGCATCAGGATATTTCAGGTCGTGCTCAAAAGCAATATCGGGTACTTGTGTGTCAAAACCGGAATTTTCAATAATTTTCAGTAATTCTTTTTTACCCAATAAAGTAGGATTTAGCTTAATGGCAGTGTGTAGTTTTTTTTCACTCAACAGGTATTCGCCTATTTGCTCAATTTCATCGGGCGGGCAACCGTGCATGGTCGAAAGCGTGATATTGTCCGACAAGCAACTATCTATATTCAAATCTGTTACAGCAGGATAAAGATTTTTTATTTCGTTGATTTTTTGCTGTAATTCTTTGCCGGCATCCTGCATTTTACGGAAAAACCATTGTACATTTTCATTTTGTATGCCTTGATAATCATAACCCACACTCATGTTAAACATAAATCCGCGTTGCGATGTATTCATACCCATTTTATGTTTTAAAATGTGGATAATAATCCAGGCATTCAGGTACTGTTCAAACGATTGATGAATTTTCAACTCTTGCGACCATTCACAATTATAGCCCTCGTCCTGCATATCAATACAGGGTTTTGAAATTTCCAGTTCATCAAGGGTTTGAATGGTTTTCAACTCAATGTAGCGCGCTCCTGTTAGCCATGCTGCCACAATATTTTGTGCCATTTGAGTATGTGGTCCGGCAGCTACCCCAATGGGGGTTTCAAGCATTTGTCCGTAACGGGTAATTTGTAAATGTTTTTTATCCTTCGGATAAAAAAACAAGTTTTTCGGGATGCTTAAAACAAAATCGCTTTGTTCTATTTGGTTCAGAATTATTTGTAATAAGTCCTTTAAAGGAATTGTATTGAAATTATCAGAAATCATTTTGAATTTTTATTAAAAAAAGGGCATAAATATAATAATAAATACTGATTTTATCGATTTTTGGGGAAGACTAAACAAACTGAAAATTTTGCACTTTGCTATCCAACAACTTTTTGCACATAATAAACTTTAAATGACATTGGCATGGCTATTTTCCCAATATTTTTTTACTACGTAAAAATATATCTGTGTTATTCCAATTAATAAATGGACGGTATATTTTTTCATTAACACCAATAATCTTATATCCAATATTGGCACAGTTCCACTAAATAGCAGACAAACTAATAATATTTTGCAGTAAATTGAACATATCAAATTTAAAGTTTTAAACAAAAACAGTATTAACCCGCAAAATTACCTTCGGTGAGGTGCTTCGCAGTTCACCGCTTTTGTTACAGCTGCATCGCAATATATTTATTATCAATATATTAAGTGAGT
>JALWNR010000246.1 GCA_027083715.1 Bacteroidales bacterium | reverse complement strand
TGTATTTTTATAACTCATAAGTGGGTGTGTATATTTTATTATATTTGTGCGTTAACTGCTTTAAAAATAATAAATTACACCCACTTTTCAAAGAAATCTATGAATTTTTCGGGTTAAATCAGTTTGTAAAAGAATATAATCATATAAGACCACACGAAGCCTTAGGGTTTGAAGCCCCGGCTTCTATACATAACTTTTCTACAAGACCTTTCCCTGAAAAAATACTGGTATTTGATTATAATTCAGATATGAAAGTTCTTAAAGTAACTTAAAATGGAGCAATAAGATGGAAATCATATTATTGGGTATATCTAACTGCTGCTTTAAAAGGTAAATATTCTGGAATACAAGAAATTAACAATGGTATTTGGAGTATATATTATAAAAATGTATTTTTAGGATATTTTAATGAAAAAGAATTAAGAAATATCAATAAGATTAGAGACTAATTTAGTGTAAAGTCTAATCTTTAACTTTTGTAAAGGATATGCCTTAACGAACAGCAGTAGAAACGAAATAATGAGTTGTAAAATTATAAATACAAGGCTTGGTGAAATTGAATACCGTTCAGTTGGAAAAGGTATTCAAATTTTGTTTGTACACGGAGGACATTCAAATTGCAATGAAATTCTTTGCCACAAAGGATTTGATTTAGAAAAATTTCAATTGATTACTCCTTCTCGTCCTGGATACGGGAAAACCTCATTGAATAATAATAAAACTCCAAAACAAGCAGCCGACTTAATTATAGAATTATTAAATCATCTATCAATAGACAATGTAATTGTTTATGGAATTTCTGCGGGTGGATTAACAGCAATAGAGTTAGCAAGTAATTATCCTGATAGAGTGAGCAAACTAATTTTAGCCTCTGCAATTTCAAAAAAATGGCTTAACGAACAAGAAAAAATATATAAAACTGCACAAAAGATGTTCAACCCAAAAATTGAAAAATTTATTTGGGGAATGCTTAGGTTCTTTTTAAGGATTATTCCAAATATGATAGCAAAGAGTTTTTATTCGCAGTTCTCAAAAAATCCAATTCACAAACTAAAAAAGGAAGACATACAAGAACTGATATTATCAATGAAACACTACAACTCTAAAATGGGGTTTCTAAATGATATTAATCAAAATATTAATGACGAGATATTTACAAATATTAAATGTCCAACTTTAATAATTCATAGTAAAAATGATAATAGTGTTTCATTTGAGCACGCTTTGTATTCAAAAAAAATGATTGAAAATTCAAAACTTGTTGAATTGAATAATGAATGGGGACACTTATTTTGGATTGGAACAGATTCGAAAAAGTCGATAGAAAAAATAATTGAATTTATTGAAGAATAAAATGCCAGTGCACAATAATGTATATAAGTTCTTGGTAAAGTGATAGTTAAGCTAAATGTTGTGAGCATTAATAAATAGTGTAGTAAATTGGAAGTTAAGTTTTTCAAAACGCTAAACACCTCATATATTAACCGTTACCTGCAAGCATCACAAACGAAAATCGTAAATTGAAAGAGACCGTAAAAAATATAATCAACACAATTTATCCAATATCAAATCAAGCATTTGGAGCAATTGAAAAATTGCTAAAATTTGAAACTTATAGCAAAGGAGATACTTTTATATCAAGAAATAAACGGAATGAAAAAGAGTATTTTGCTCTAAAAGGAATATCTAAAAGTTACTTGATAAATCCGGACGGAGACGAAATAACAATATCGTTCTTTTTAGAAAATTCAATCCTTTCACTGCACTCAATCAGAACATCAAATAATATTTCAAATCTATATTTCAAAGCATTAACCGACATTGAATTAGCCTCAATAAATGCTAAAAAATTTGAGCAATTAATGATTGAAAATATTGAAATACGAAATTTTGCGAATACAGTCCTACAAAATGAATTAATCTCAAAAGTTGAAAAAGAAATCGGCTTAGCCTCTCTTTCCGCAAAAGAAAGATTAATTGAATTTAGGAATAAATATCGCTTATTAGAAAATCTAATTCCACATACTGATATTGCTTCATATTTAGGTATAACAAATATTTCATTAAGCAGACTACGAAAAGATTTGATGAATTAACCGCTTATTAACAAATGTTAATGGCAAGCATTTTTTATCACTTTAATTTTGAATTGAATTTAAATGATAAAAAATGAAAGAAATGAATTTATCAATAAAAAGTATTAAACCAATTTGGTTTTTAATTATCGGAGTAATAAGTATTTCAGTAGCTCATATGTCATTTAGTGTTGACTTATTTGCTTGGTTTGCAAATGTTCCGTTTTTAATCTATTTAAGTCATACAAAAGGTTGGAAAACAAGATTATTGTTTGTGTTTTCATTAATAGTAGCGTGGTCATTTGTAGTTCTGAAAATTGTTACACCACCGATACCTTATGCAATGATTTTTCTTTTTTCTATTCCAATAAGTTTATTCCATTTACCGGCTTATTTTATTTGGGATAAGTTCAAAAAGCATAAATGGTCTATGCTTTTATTTCCTGCAATTCTGACACTTATGGAATGGATACAATATACCTTTACACCTTTTGCAAGTTGGGGAGTTATGGCATATTCGCAATCAAATAGTATAAATATTATGCAGTTTGTATCTATATTTGGTATGGCAGGTTTGAGTTTTCTAATTTATTGGGTAAATGTTTCAATTACTCAATTAATTACAAGAAAAAAAACAAGCTTTTTATCATTGTATTTACCGCTTTCAATATTAACTATTGCAATTATTTTGGGCTCACTTCGTTTTGACATTGGAAAATCAAAAGGAGTTAAAACAATAACAGTTGCCACAGTCGGAACAAATTCAACAGTAAGCGGTTTACCTTTACCAACAAAAGAAAGTAACGAGATTGTAATATCTGATTTACTCACAAAAACAGAAAAAGCAGGCAGTTTTGGTGCTAAATTAATTGTTTGGAATGAAGCATCATTTTATACATTACCAAAAGATGAAACAGACTTAATAAACTCGATAAAATCTGTTGCAAAAGAGAAAAATATTTCAATAGTTGCGTCTTATGTTATGCCAATTTCTGAAAACCCTTTTCAATATGAAAATAAATTTGTATTTATCAATGAAAAAGGACAAATTGAATATTCATACTTAAAACATCAACCTGTTCCGGGCGAACCTGCAAAACAAGGAACAAAGCCATTTAAAACCGTTCAAATTTCTGAAAGTAAAATTGGCGGAGCAATTTGCTATGATTATGATTTTCCATACATAGCGCAAGAATTTGGAAAATTGAAAGCAGATATTGTTGCTGTACCTTCATCAGATTGGCGTGGGATTGACCCGTTGCATACAAGAATGTCAGCTTTTAGAGCAATAGAACAAGGACATTCAATAATTCGTTCTACAAGATTTGGACTTTCTGCAATAATTTCACCTTATGGAGAAATGATTAGTCAATCAAGTAGTTTTGACGAAAATAATAAAATAATGATAGCCAATATACAAGCAAAAGGAATTAAAACGATTTATTCAGTAATTGGAGATGTATTTATTTTCGCATGTTTTGGATTTTTAATACTATTTACAATTGACGTAATGAAAAGAAAGCCAGCAGGTAACAAAGAACTAAGCTAACAATCAAGCAACTTTGAATAAATTTTTCTTTTTGAACTGCCTTTTTTTTGTGGGGGCAGAATCAAAAAAGAAAAATTATAAAGGAATACACGATTTATAATATGGAGCGTATGGTATTTTTTTCGTTCTTATTTTTAAAGATAATAATTTTAAAAATTGGTTCTACTACCATTTTAGTGGGTAAAAAATCTTTGTTCAATTATTGATATATAAATTATGTATATTTTACATCTAATATTAATTAAATACAATAAGAACACTCAATAAACAATAAGCAACACTCAAATATAAATTTAAATTAAAAAAACAATCATATAGTAATATATATCAAAAGATTACCTAAGAATAGTAAAATTAAATTTATAAATAAATACTTGCGAAAATAATTGGTTATTGAATATTGTATATTGAGTGTTGAATATTTAATGCTTATCAAATTAATGGTAAAACTTTATATTTATTGATTTACCCACTAACTTTGCAGTAGTACCACCAATTTTAATATATTTTCTTTTCTGTTTTAAAAAACTTCAAACTTCCTTCAACAATAATAACACTGACAATCAACACTACAATTGCATTAACCACAATCAATAACCAATTTTTTTGTTCCCAAAAGGTAATTTGATTAATCAGGCTTGCCCATAAAGTCATTACCGACATAAAAATTGCCGGCAGTCCGGCTAATAGCCATTTATATCCGCCTTTGCTTTTCAAATACAGCGTAATAACAATTAAAGCCAAAGCAGCAAGCGTTTGATTAACTGCGCCAAACAGTGGCCAAAGAGCCAATGCTCCATCGCCGTTTGCACCTGCCGAGAAGGCAAGAATTCCGGCAGTAAATACGGCAAAAAATGTAGCTAAGTAAATGTTTTTAAAAATACTGATTTTTATCGAAGTAAAAAGCTCCGTAGTGATGTATCGTTGAATACGCGTAGCAGTATCTAAGGTAGTTCCTGCAAAAGAAGCAACAAAAACGCCCATTACTGCCAAAGCAAACTCGCGCGAAATACCCGCAGCGGTAATCATATTGGCAGCACCATCTACAAAAGCAGTAATTTTTGAGCCTAAACCTTTGGCTGCCGCCCAGGATGAATAATGTGTTGTCCAAGCCTGTACACCTGTCAGCACTTCGCCCGATGAAGTTTCGTAATGCATCCCGATACCAGCAGTTACGGCAATAATTACCAAAGTAGCCAATGAGCCCTCCAAAAGCATGGAACCGTATCCTACAAAAAGTGCATCATCCTCACTACGTACCTGTTTGGCAGATGTACCGGAGGAAACCAGTGAGTGAAAACCCGATATGGCACCACAGGCAATCGTGATAAATAAAAAGGGCCAGAGCGAAGGGGCATCCGTAGGATGAGGGGCATAAACCGGTGCCACAATATGCAAACTACCACTAAATGAGGCAGCAAAAACACCCACAACCAGCAGTACCATAGCTACCACCAATTGATAAGCATTGATGTAATCGCGCGGTTGGAGTAGAGTAGTAACCGGCAAAACCGAAGCAATAAAAGCATAAATCAGTAAAATAATTGTCCAGCTTCCTGTAGCCGGTAAACCGAAAATTTCGGGCATGCTAAAAGGCAGGTATTCGCCCAGCCAAACCGTAAGGTACATAAATGCTACGGCAATAATAGTAGCCAAAGTAATATTTTTACTGATTTTTTTTACATAAATACCTAAAACTACTGCTATAATCACCTGCATCCACACCGGAAAAACAGAATGCGGATACATGCTGAAAATAATAGCAATAACCATCCCAAAAATGGCAATGACAATCCACAGTTCGAGAAAAACAACAATGAAAAACAAAAATTTTGTACGTGTATTAATGTATTTCGAGGTATATTCCGATATGGATTTTCCCTGATTGCGCATAGAAATGATTAAAGCTCCAAAGTCATGAATACCTCCCATAATCACACTTCCGAGAAAAACCCAGATTAATGCCGGCATCCAACCCCAAATTACGGCAATTGCCGGACCGACAATGGGTCCTGTTCCGGCTATGGAGGTAAAATGGTGTCCGAAAATAATTTCCTTTTTAGTAGGTACGTAATCTACTCCATCTTCCAACTCCCGGGCTGGAACTTTTGCATCAGGATTTAATTTAAAAATAAATTTACCAATGTATTTACCGTATAATTTATACATCAGTATATATCCTGCCAAGGTGGCAAACATTAATATCAGAACATCCATATCAATTATAAATTAGAAACTTTTTATTGCTTTTAACACGAAATACTATTAAATTGTAAAAATATAAAATCTGATATAAAAAAGAGCTTGATATTAAGAATTCCTAATCGATTTCTAAAACTGATTTTGTTTTAACTGACTATTATTTTTTCCATTTTATCCAGATATTTTTGGTCAAAATCGGCACCAATACCGGGTAAATCATCCGAAAGTGTTACGCTGCCTTTTTCTTTATACACAATACCTCCCGTAACGGGATCGTCGGCAAGCATTAAAGCTGAATCCAAATCAAAATGAACAATGTTTTTGCGGGCAATGACTAAATGCATCAGAGCGGTTAAGCCAAAGCGTGTTTCGGACATGCAACCTACTTGCGATTTTATTCCGGCTGCTTCGGCAATGGATACAATTTTTAAAGCAGTATTCAAACCTCCTGATTTTGAAAGTTTTATATTGAAATAATCGCAAGATTTTGTATTTGCAAGGCGGAATGCATCATGATGGTCAAATAAGGATTCATCAGCCATGATGGCAATTGGACTTTGAGCGCGCACATAAGGCAAGTCTGAAACATTCCAGCGCGGTATAGGAGCTTCGCAATGCTCAATATCATACTTTGCCAGCGCTTTTAGCGTATTTATTGCCGTAATGGTATCCCAACCCTGATTGGCATCAATCCTTAGTGGAATATCATAACCAATTGCCTCGCGGATAGCAACAATACGAGCTACATCGTTTTTCAAATTATCGCCCAACTTAACTTTAATAGCAGGGAAACCGGCTTGCTTAAACCTTAAAGCATCTTTGACCATTTTTTCAGGTGTATCAATGCTTACAGTCATATCGGTAATAATTTCGCGGTTGTTGGTTCCGCCCCAAAGTTTATATAGCGGCAATCCGGTATATTTTCCTAAAATATCGTACAGTGCCATATCAAAAGCACTTTTTACGGTTGGATTAAATTTAAGAATACGATCAATTTCAGCCAGCCGGGTTTCAATTTCAAGCGGATTTTTGCCTAAAATCAGTTTTGAAAGCATTTTTGCATATTCAAAATCGGCATCCTGAGTTTCGCCCACAATAAACATGTACGGATTTCCCTCGCCCGTACCGTAAACTCCCTGATCAGTATGAATTTTCAACACAATACTGTTTGCCGTTTTAATTACTCCCAAAGAAATAATAAAAGGCTCTTTTAACGGGACATTTAATTTGTAAATTTCAATTTTTGTAATTTTCATTTTGACAGGTTATTTTATATGCCACGAATACACGAATAAATGCTTGAACGGATGCACGAATAAATTTTTATTGTCGCAAATACTTAAATGTTTTTTTATTCGTGCATTTGTGGCTATTAATTATTCTCTCGCTCAAAAGCACCAATATCTGCTTTTTGATTTGTCAGACGTTCAAATCCTTTGATGTCGAAACTTAATTCGGCAGGGTAGGAGTTGATGAAGTCAATTTTTGCCTGATCAATTGCCGGAGATAATGTATCCAGGCGGTAATCATAATTATCCGTATTTACAAATAAAGGTTTCTGATTATAAATTACATCAATAAAATTAGTTTCATCGCGTTCAGTATCATCACTAATTTTAATCAGGCAATTTTCAAAAGTATAGTTTAATGCTCCGTCAGGATGCTTATCAAAATAAAGTTCGGTTTTTGTGTTTCCGTAAACAATGCAGTTGGCAAAAAGTGCTTTGTCTATCGGGCGAATAATATCCTGCCCCTCATATTCGTAATAATTATTTAAAACCAGCGAAGGGCTATCGCGAAAAGTATTTCGCCAATAATTTGCTATGGTACAATGATAAAATTCGTAGCTTCCGCCAATAGTCAGTGCTACGGCATAATATCCGCAATCGGCTATCAGACTGTTAAATGCAGTTATTGTGGCTCCTTGTGCGTAAATTCCTGCATAGCTGTGGTGCTCAATTTTACAGTTTGACAAAGTCAAAGTAGGAATATTTACATCCGCCAGCGTATCGACCTGAATACCGATAACGGCATTTTTTATTTCAGCATAATTAAAATTATTGTGTTTGCTACCGTTCATCAGCCAAATACCGTTCCATTGTCCGGGTACATCAAAATACATGTATTCCAGTCGGTCGCCTTCCAGAATAACAGGTTCGTTCAGTGTTCCGTTAATAATTAAAGTTCCGGCAATGTACATTCTGCTGCCGCGATGAAAATAGATGTGCGTACCGGCTTCGAGCGTAAGTACCTGATTGGTATCTACCAACATGGAATTATAAACCAAATAGGGCTTATCATCGGTCCATGTGGCGGTGTTAATGATTTCCGCATTGATAAAATGCACATCCTGCCCCCATGCCAGTAATTTAATATCCTGATAGTTGCCATTTGTTTGAAAAATAATAGAATCTTGTTCCAAAAGCATGTCCTGATTGGTATTAATAGTTATTTCCACAAAAATGTACATACTGTCCTTTCCGGCAATTTCCACATCCGAAAGAGAACTGGCTGGTACCCCGTCAATATTCATACGGTATTTTGATGCTTCGCCTTTTCCTAAGTGTATTTCGGATATACGTATTTTTTTGTCCGAGGGGTTATATACTTTAAATCGCCTTGTGGCAGAGCCGATGCCGGAAAAAACCGTATCGAAAACCACTGAATCGGTAGAAAATTGCAAAGCAATATCCGGCGAATTGTCAAAATTATCATCACGACAGGCAGACAGGTATAAAATACTAATTATTAGAGTAAAAATCAGATACTTCATAAATAAAAATCAATAATCTAAAAAGAAACTATTGCCTGAAACATTACAGTTTTATCAGCAGGATTCATAATCAACGCGCCAGACAAAGGCAAAGAGAATTTTTGCGTTATTTCAATTTCTTTGGATGCCTTAATTCCGATATTGGTAAAATCAAAGCCATTGGAGTAAAAGCCTTCAAAAGGGGTAAATCCCACAAACAGCTCTGCATCCGTATTTTTTATTTTAAAATTATAAGCAAATTCAAGGTAGGTAGAAAATTGTCTGTCCTGATTTGCATCAATATCTCCCCCAAGAAACATTACACCTGCCAAAAACCGAAGGGGCAGATTTTTGATGCCTGAAACTTCAAAAATTCCTTCCAGATAGTGAGATGACGTGTTTTTATCCCAATCGAAATAATCATTGTAATTTCCTAAGGGATCGAGTACAAAGAAATAGTCGTTTAGGGTAAAAGTAAAAATTGAATAATTATAGCTTAAAAACAAATCCACTTCCTGGCTGGCATCATCAACAAATGCATACGAAGCCCATGTTCCGGCAGTAAAACCTTTGTAAGTGTACGAAATATAAGGCTGAATTGCAGGAGCAGTGCTGAATTTTATTCCGCGCCATATGTACCGGCTGGCTAAATCAGCACCCAAACCAAAACTTGATTGTTCGTTGGCACTCGTATCCTTATCCTGTGCAGCAGCAGAAATGCTTAACTGGACAATTAAAAACAAAAAAAGTACTTTTTTCATAATGTGTTGGTTTTATGATTTTTAAAAATAATATTTAGCAAAAATAAGAAATCCGGTATAACCCATTTCAACATTGCCGATAAAATCAAAATTACCGTTAGTGGTTTCAGAGCGGACAATGATTTTAAAAAAATCAAGCCCTGTACCAAAACCAAAATGTTTCCAAGTATTGTGTTCCAATCGGATATTGATATCCAAAATTGCTCCTGAGTAGGTATCAAACCGGGCATACAGAACATCTAATCCTTGTTTTAGATAAAGTTTAGGCAATATCTTAAAATCTGTACGTAAACTGGCATAAGGCAATGGAGCTATAAAATCAGCAATGGTGTTGGTAGCTTGATTAACTACGGAGACTTTAAACATAATAGGCATGATATAAAAACCGATACCTACACCTAAATCAACCCTGTCATCTTTAAAAAACGAATAATCGTAGGCAAATTTTATAATTGAAAAATTAAATATGCTATTTATTTCAGTACCAATAGGGTACACATAGTCATTAAATTCAAGTTCTGTTTCTAAAACTTTGTGTGATGAACGTAAAAATGCAAAGTATGAGGCTTTAAATGCATGTTTACGTTTTTTTCCGAAAAAGTACATTGCACTGCCGCGAAAAACAAAATTTGTAGTACTTAAGCCCAAAGCATCCTCCATATTAACATCAATCCCTAATCCCAGTTGTTTATTCCCAAAACGTACTTTACTTACCACACCTGAGACAAAAGCTCCGGTAGTAAAGACAAAACTATTGACATCGTACTTTTTTGTCAGTATTTCTAAGGAATCTGTTTTCTGTGCATAAATGTATGCATTGTGGCTGATTGCAATAATAAATAAAAGCAAAAGTGTTTTTTTCATAATGGTCTTTTATTATGCAGGCTAAATTATAAAAAAAAAAGGAAAGCATACTGAAAAATAAGTAATACGGAAAATTAAATCAAGTACTACTAGAGTATTCAACAATTACCGCTGAATAGCCGCAGCCTTTAAGCTACGGCTAACAGCCTCAATGAATTTGGCTTTTTCTCAGTATATTACCCTGAGTTGAAATAAATTAGGCTTTCAGCCTTTTCTTTTGATTTTTTGAACCATTTTACAAAAAATAACGAATAGCAATACCCGTATTTCTGCCAATATTGTAATAGCCCAAATCTTTCAGTGTGGATAAATGATCGAAATATTGTTTGTCTAAAATATTGTTTACAAATATTTTAAACGACACCACCTGCTTTTTCATTTTAACGCTAAAATTTAAAGATGAATTAAGTACAAAATAATCCGGTGTTTCTGTTTCAAACATTGCCGGTTGAGTTTGCGCAAAAGCATATACTACTGATACTCTGAATTTTACATTATTAAAATAAGCAATATCCGTTTTGTTAAAATCAAGGTTCATATTGATTTTATTTTGTGGAATAAAAGGTAGGTTTTCATTATTTTCCTGCACTCCACGTACATAAGCATAGCTTATTTTTGAAGCAAAATAGCTTTTTTGATAAGCAATGCCCGTTTCCATCCCCAAAATATGTGCATTGTTTTGTGTATAACGATAAATTTTCAATCCTGTAAGGCTAGTATCACTGGTAGGAGCAAGGTAAATGTAATCGTTTATTTGATTATAAAAACCGGCAATATCAAAAATAAAATGTTTGGTATGGTAATGCATGCTCAAATCTGTTTCAATGCTTTTTTGTGCTACTAAATTCCGGTTTCCCTGCTCGTAGCGGTTTCCATGCGCTCCGTCCTGAGTAAGCTCGGCAATATTTGGTGTGCGGTATGCTGTAGCGATATTGGCACGAAGCAGCAACTGTTTACTTAAATGATAAGTAGTTCCAAAAGAGCCGTTCAGGTTACCGTAATCAGTATTTAAGTTTTGCAGATAATCAGTTTCGTTCGGCTCACCCGTTTTTAACTGCCGGGGTACATCAATAAATCGCCAATCATAACGCAAACCAAACTGAATATTCAATTTTTTTGAGGCTTCATGCTTAAATAAAGCATAGAGCGAAGCATCTTTCATGGTGTAATCAGGTAAAACATGGTCGGGTGCATTATTGTTTGTATTTTGTTGATACATTCCGTGAAATCCGGTGATTAATTCAATTTTTGAGGATAAATTAAAATAAGATTTCAATTCGTAATTAAAAGTGTTTAGTTGCATATTTACCAGCGTAAATACAGGGGTGAGTTCAGAGCCCAGTAATTTACGGTTGTTTTGCTGAAAAGCCAGATTAAATTCAAATTTTGTTTGTTTTACAAACAAGCTGTTGTTTGAGGCTAAAAAATGATTTGTTAAATCCTGATACCATACTTTATTTTCGTATTCATTATCGTTTATCAGCTCAATGGCAGGCGGAATTGTTAAGCCCAATTTCATCCTGTCAAAATTATAGCGGATGGCAAATTTTCCATACGATTTATTAATTCCCGTATTAATTTTAAAAAAAGCAGTATTAAAACGCGAGTTAGGTACTTGTTTCTCTTCAGCCTGATAATAATCTGCGTGTTTTTTAATACCGCTGCGCACCATCCAAAACCAGTCGTTTTTTGTACTTGCTTTTAGTCCAATATCAGCATTAACTCCCTGTGTATTAGCAAAATAATTAATTCCTGCATCAGTATTTAATTTACCGTTAACGGGAGGTTTTTCGTCAATAATATTAATTACTCCGCCAACAGCATCGGAGCCGTAGAGTAAGGAAGCAGGTCCTTTAATAATCTCCACCCTGTCCACACCGGCTTCGTTTACCATAAACGGATGATTTTCGGAAAACTGAAAATTTTCCATACGCACGCCATTATTCAGCATCAAAACATTGGATAAAGATAAGCCCCTGATTACCGGTGTGGCAATACCACTGCCCTTACTTATCATATCCACACCCGGTATTTGGGCAATAGCTTCGATAAACGAAGGGCTGTCTGCCATTTTTAATTTTTCAGCACTTAAACTTTCAATTTTTATGGCATTTTCATGTTGTGTAGAGTATGAGCCGCCGGAAACCACTATTTCCTCTGCCAAAATACTTTCTTCCTGCATCGCAATATCTAAAACTACAGGATTTTGCGTAATATTTACTGTTTTAATAATTTTGGAATAACCCACAAAGGAGTATTGGATTTTAAAATTGCCTTTGGGCAGATGTTTAAACTGATAATAGCCTTTATCATTGGTAATACTGCCTTTTTGTAATTCAGGGATATAAATATTAACTCCGGGAAGTTTTTCGCCGGTATTTTTGTCGGTAACAATTCCGCTAAGGCTGATTTGAGCCAGCAGACTATGATTAAGCAATAAAATGAATATGAAAAATATTATTTTGCGCATGATTTTCCTTTTTAAGTTGTAAAATGATACAATGATTTAATGATGCAATGATTTAACCCGCAAAATTCACCGCTTTTGTTACAGTTGTGTCGTAATACCCTTATTAGCAATTTATTAATCGATTCTCATAGCAAAATAAACGCACTCAAATTTGGGTGCCGCTTGAAATTCTCTTCAAGCATCTACTTCGTTACGAATTCCTTGAAATATAATAATATGTCGGCGGAATCCGATGCCTTGTATCTGCTTAAAGATAATTTCATGAATTATTGCGGTTAATACCATTCATAATTGAAAGCAAACTATCCATAAACATCCTCCAATTTAAACCACAGTCAATATTTAAGTAAATTCACTGATTTATAGATATTTAAACATGTTTCACAATACCACAAGAGCTTGCACATCAAAAAGTTTCTCAATATCCTTAGCATCTAACCAAATTGTTTCTTTAGCAACAGAAACTTTTAACTCAATTTCTCCGCTTTGGTAAATTATAACACTTTGTTCTCTATCCATTTTACTTAACTCAATAGCGTACCGTAAAGTACTTTAACTAAAAACTTTCAAAAACTCTAAATATCTCCAAAATCTAAATCTCGTAAATTTAATATTATTTCATACTTTTACAAAGCTATAACCTTATAAGCTTTTATTATGAAAAACAAAAAAATTTTATCAAGTGTACTTCTGATAATTGTTTTAATAAGTATTTCCGGTTTTATCTATAAAAATGCACATTCTTCGACAATTACCATTGAGCCGGTAAACAAAACAATTGGTAGTTCGCACACAATCAATAATATACAAACAGCTGATTTAAAAGATTTTCCCGCACCTAAACAATATTGTTTATCCTGCCATGATGGCTTGGCACCCATTCGTGAGCACAACTCAAAAATGATGCAGGAAATCTACAAAAAAGGCAAAACTCTAGGCGACCCGAACGGTTGTATTGTCTGTCATCAGGGAAACCCGAACGAAACCAAAAATAAAGTTAAAGCCCATGCAGATTTTATTCGCTTTCCCGGATCACCGTGGGTAGCCGATAAAACCTGCGGACAATGCCACGAAAAACACACTTACAACACCCACCGAAACCTGATGCAAACCGAAGCCGGTAAAATTCAGGGTGCGCTATGGGGCTGGGGAGCAGCACTTGAAGGCTCAAAAGTAATTTACGGAAACTATGATATCGATGATCCGGATGGCAGCACGCCCAATTTTGGAACAGAAACCTATAAAACCTACATGCACAATCTGGCGAAAAAATACCCTGATGTTTTTCCTGATAAGTTGGAACAACTGCCCGAAGCTGATGTTTCAAGCATTAAAAAACATCCCGAACAGGGCGTATTAACTTATTTACGCTCAGAATGTTTGCGTTGCCATGTAGGTGTGCGTGGTAAACAGCGCAGGGGAGACTATCGTGGAATGGGCTGCGCAAGTTGTCATATTCCTTATTCTGATGAAGGTTTGTATGAAGGAAAGGATAAAAGCATCAGCAAAACAGAACGTGGACATCTTTTGGTACATAGCATACAAGCTACCCGTAAATCGAAAGTTACGGTGGGCGATAAAACTTATTCAGGCATACCTAACGAAACTTGCTCCACCTGCCACAATCGAGGAAAACGTATCGGCGTATCCTATCAAGGCATGATGGAAAGTCCATATACCACTACTTGGAACGATGATGGTAGCGACCAATACAAACTGCATGGAAAACGCTACTCATACATTCGCGATGATGTGCACCACAATCCTGATAACGGAAAAGGAAATCCATCAGGTGGGATGCTTTGTCAGGATTGCCACACCACCACATCGGTTCACGGAAACGGAAACATCGGTGGTACTACTCTGGCAGAAGTGGAAATTGAATGCGCTGATTGCCACGGTATTCCGGAAAAATTTCCGTGGGAGCTGCCTATTGGCTATCAGGATGAATACGAGTTAGGTACTGCCGGTACACCACGCGGTTTGACCAAAGAGTTGCCCGAAGAACAAAAATTTGCTACTATTTACGAACCGGAAGACGGTTATTTGATCTCGGCACGCGGTAATCCTCTGGGTAATGTGGTAAAAAAAGGAAACGAAGTAATACTACACTCAGCCACAGGAGTTGATTTAAAAGTACCCGTTTTAAAACAAATAAAAGAAGATAATTCATGGAAACATCCTGAAAAAGCAATTACAGCAATGGTAAATATTGGTGCACACATTGAAAATATGGAATGTTACACATGTCATTCAACATGGGCGCCACAATGCTACGGATGTCATGTAAAAATTGACTATTCGCAAGGAAAACAATCGCGCGACTGGCTAAAAACAGGCAGTATGCACTTCCTGAATGGCGAAACTGCCGAAACGCACATCAATGCACCCATGCAACTTTTACAAGGCAAAGCCTCCGAAAGTCGCTCATACACCCGTTGGGAAGACCCGATTTTGGGCATAAACGGAGAAGGTCGTGTTACGCCGATTATTCCGGGCTGCCAGCAAATTACCACAGTAATTGCTCCTGATGGCGAACCGATTATGGTTGAAAAAGTGTGGCGTACACCTGCCGGAACAGAAAATGGAGGCGAAGAAGGTCAGCGCGGTATTGATATGAGCCCTGCGCAACCACATACAGTAAGTGCCGAAGCCCGGGAGTGTACTTCGTGCCACAGCAATCCAAAAACATTGGGCTACGGAATAAACGGCGGTAAGTACATGCAAGGTTACGAGAAAGACCGCTATGCAGATTTACGTGACAAAGACGGTAATCCGATTGCAAAAAATTCACGTCCGCAATTTTCAAAAATTGAAAATTTGTCTATTGATTTATCGCAAGTAGTTACCCGCAACGGCAAACAATTGCAAACCGTAGGTCATCATTGGCCTCTGTCATCTCCACTCACACAAGACCAACGCGAACGTATGGAACGAGTAGGCGTTTGTATTGCTTGTCATCAAAATATTCCTGATGGAAACATGGCTATGAGTATTATATCCGCAGCAGGAAATAAATTAGGCATGACACCACATAGCGACATAGAACACAGTAAATTACTTAATAAAAGTATCAATTTGACAGCTATTATCCAGATTTTATTACCAATACTGATATTAATTCTTATTTTTGTTTGGTGGTTAAAACACAAAAGAAAAAAGTAAAATACCTTATTTAAAATTATGAAAAAGTATTTATTATTCGATACAGAAACAACCGGATTACCCAGAAATTGGAAAGCTCCGGTTACCGATGTAAATAATTGGCCTCGTATGGTACAAATTGCTTGGTTAATGTTTAATGATAAGGGAGAAAAAATTGACCAACAAGATTATATTATTAAACCCGAAGGATATACGATTCCGGATGAAGCAGCAAAAGTACATGGCATTACTACCGAAAGAGCCATGAAAGAAGGAAGAGACATTACAGAAATACTACAAAAATTTGCTGATGCCATTGCTGCAACTGATTATATAGTAGCTCATAACATCAGTTTTGATGAAAAAATTGTGGGAGCTGAATTTGTGCGAAAGAAATTTAAAACCCAATGGTTCAGTAAAAAACAAATCTGTACCATGAAAGTATCCACTAATTATTGTAAAATACCGGGAAATTATGGTTATAAATGGCCAAATTTAACCGAGTTACATACAAAATTATTTGGTAAGGGATTTGAAGAAGCACATAATGCTGCAGCTGATATATCGGCAACAGCCAAATGCTTTTGGGAATTAAAACATCTAGACATTATAAAGGATTAAAATAAAAAAGGCGGGTAACCACTCCCGCCTTTACACTTTAACCTAATTATTAACCTAAACCTTTAACCATTATGAAAAAAACTATCTTATTGACACTGCAAATTTAAATCGAATAATTGTTAAATTTATTTAAAAAAAGTTAAACAATGTTAAAAGTTCAAGCAAAACCTATACAATTTTAAATTACTAATTATTAGGCTATTATAAATATTATTTTTTGTTTTCTTTTTCAAAATATTTACAATATTCCGTTAGTCCGCATTCTCCACATTTAGGCTTACGCGCAATGCAAACATACCTGCCGTGTAAAATCAACCAATGATGTGCCAAAGGAATTAATTCTTTTGGTATATATTTTACCAACTGTTTTTCTGTTTCCAAAGGGGTTTTGGCATTAGTAGTCAAACCCAAGCGTGCCGAAACCCTAAAAACGTGCGTATCGACAGCCATAGCCGGCTGATTAAACAATACAGAAGCCAATACATTGGCTGTTTTCCTACCTACACCCGGCAATTTTACAAGCTCTTTTACTTCCTTAGGCAGCTTCCCACCAAATTCCTCAACAACCATTTTTGCCATGCCCACCAAGTGTTTGGCTTTATTATTCGGATAAGAACAAGATTTTATATAATCAAAAACTTCTGCCTGTTCCGCTTCAGCCATCACTTTAAAATCTGGAAAACGCTTAAACAAATCTACTGTAATTACATTTACACGCTTATCCGTACATTGTGCAGATAAAATTACCGCCACAATTAATTCATACTCACTCTGATAATCCAATTCTGTCTCTGCTACCGGACGGTGTTCCTTAAAATATTCAATAATCTTCTCAAAACGCTCTTTCTTAGTCATAAATTTTTATTTTAGAACTCAAAAATAAGTAATTAACCGCAATAATTCATAAAATTCTCTTTTCCGATTTGTGGGTTAATCATAAATTGAATAAAATCATTGATAACAGGTAAATTTTTTTCGTTTGGCTTTGCAGATAATTGATTTATCTTTAAAAATCAGAATGCAAACCAAACGTATAACTTGCTCCATTATATAATGGTAAAAAGCTATTCAGTCCGCGGGTAGGATAATCAGGATAGCGAACATCAGTACCCAAAATATTTTGTGCCTGAAAATAAAATAAAAATTTTTCAACATTTAACGTACCAAACAGAGCAGATAAATTAATACTTAGCTTTACAGACAGTAAATTAAAATCATCAGGAGTTTTATTTATATTCATCACATCCGGATTAACAATTGATACTTGGGTAGGCTTTCCAAAATAAGAATTAAATATACCCATAGATAAATACTTGTTTTGATACAACAAGCCTATCTTAAACATAACATTGGGATGAAGTGTAGCATTCTTCAAATTATTTTCATTATAATTTTCTTGCCAGATAAACGAACCATTTGTTACCAAATGTTTTAACAAAGATGATTTCCATTCTAATTCCACTCCATAAAAAAAATATGAACCGGCATTTATATACTTTAAATAACCGGCACTTACCAAACTTGTGTCCTTAAACCATTTACGACTAATTAAATTATCCATTAAACTATAATATCCTGTAAAGGAAAGAAAGGTTTTTTGGGTGTGTAAAAAGACTTGTGCCTCTGAGGTATGAATAATCTCAGGCTTTAACTGATTATTCCCGCGAAAAACAAGCAAATCAAACGAAGTTTCAAGAGGATATCCATTTCGAAAAGCTTCACTAAAAAGCAGTTTAAAACCAAATTTATCGGTAAAATTAACAATCAAACCGGCTCTTGGCGATAATCGGGCTGCTATATATTCAGGTTTGTTCCATTGCAACCCGGCAATAAATCGAAATTTTGTCCAGAACAAGTATTTTAATTGAGCATAAGCACTTAAAGTATATTTTTCGTCATTAATAAAACGGATACCATGATGAATATTATTTTCAAAAACAGCACCGCCAATAATATTAAAATTTTCAGATGGAGAATAATTAAGCATTGATTCAAAATTATATGAATATGCACGTACTTCGACCGATGCACTCTCCATAAACTTATGTTCCTGATAAGAAATATCGCTACGCCACTTTAATTTTGTTCCAAACAATTTTTTATATCCCAAATCAAAACCAATTGATTCATGATTATTATGGGAAAAATCATTGCCTAAATCCCAATTATTATCTACCGGATTTAAGCCAAAACCATTTATCTGCATATAGTGAAAATTCAGCACAAAATCCTTTAACTCAACACCTAAAAAGGCACCTAAATTACGTTTATCAAAATTTGCCGAACTATCTACCCCTAAATAATCAGTAAATGAAAAAACAGGACCATCTGTAATGTAATTATTGATTCCAAAACTGAATTTAAAATCATCATTCATAAAATAAGCCGACAAATCCTGTTTAAAAGTATTTCTATTTCCAAGCCTCATATCTGCTGATACATCAACTCCATCATAATCAATACTTTTAGTTACAATATTAATAACCCCGGAAAAAGCAGCAGAACCAAACAAAACACTACCGGGACCACGAATTATTTCAATACGCTCAATAATATCCAATGGAAAAGAATTATAAAACGCACTGTTCCAGCCTCCGGAAATAGGATCGCGTACCGCTCTTCCATTGATTAATATTAAAGTATGATTATCGTAAGGAGTTACCGATTGTGCTCTAAAAGAAACTACGTTTTGCTCAAACACATTGGGACTCAATAATATGGCACCAGTTATACGATTCAAAATATCTCCTAAAGTATTGGCTGCATATCCCTCTATTTCTTCCCGTGTAATAATAGTTATCACTCCCGGCGCATCCTCCAAAGCCTCTTCAGATTTAGATGCTACAAATACTTTCACATTCAATAATTCTTCAAATGATAAGTCAAACAAATCACCAGTCGAACTACTGTCTGTCTGGGATAAAATAATGTGTGCTTTTAACAAAACGATAAAAGCTATAAAGAGTATCTTCTTCATCTGCTACAAAAAGAGTTAAATAAGATTATCTTTTTGCCAAGATAATAAAAATTTTTAAAAACTCTGTTTCCTAAGTATGAAAATAATCATTAGGGTGGCTTACAGGCTTTCCGCTTGTAGTCCCGATAGTGAAAAACAACAAAACACTAAGCCGCAAAGGAGCTTCCGTTGGGCGCTCTTTCCGGCTTGTTTTTGTAGGTTTTTCATCATCGGGAGCTACCGCTGCAATCCCTGCCACGCTCCGCAAAACATCAAGGAGCAATCTACCTTCAAACCGCCTTTCCTTGGAAAGCCTCTTTTTAATTTCATATCTTCAATATTGAATGCAACAAAATTGATAAAGAAAAAAAACTACTAACAGTCAATCATTTTTTAAAAGTAATTTTTGATACAAGCAATAATATTG
>JALWNR010000245.1 GCA_027083715.1 Bacteroidales bacterium | reverse complement strand
CTCTCTTATACCAATATATTTCAGTACCGATGCATACAGTAAACCAATCCCTGAGCCCATAAATAAAGTGGGAGCAAAAATACCACCAATGCCTCCACTGCCAAATGTAACTGATGTAGCAACTACTTTCAAGAGGGTTATAATAAATAAAAGTATCAAGGCAACAATAAAGCGATCTTCAAAAATTTTAAAAAAACTATTATCAAATAAAAAATCAATTTTGCCATGAAGAGCCATATTTATAGATTCATACCCATCACCATACAGTGAAGGAAAAAATAAAATCAGTACACCTAAAATTATCCCTCCAATCAATAATTTTTTCCAAGGCTTATTTATTTTTTCAAAAAAATTACCAATAGCCATATATACTTCGGTAAAATATACCGAAAGCAAGCCTGTTAATACCCCCAACAATATATAAAAAGGTAAATCGGCAAATTCAAAACTACCCAAATTTTGCATTGGATAAATAACATCCATACCCAAAAAAGCATATGAAATCAAAGCACCTGAAGCTGCTGCAATGATAATCGGAATAATCGACATGGTTGTTAAATCGATCATTATTACTTCAAAAACAAAAACAATGGCAGCCACCGGAGCTTTAAAAATAGCTGCCATAGCACCTGCCGAAGCAGCTCCCAAAAGCAAAATTCGGTGTTTGTAGGTAAGACGTAAAACCCTAGCAAGATTAGCACCAATAGCACCACCCGTTGCCACCGTAGGACCTTCCAAGCCCACCGAACCGCCAAAACCAACTGTCAACGCACTGGTAATTATAGATGAAAACATATTGTGTGGTTTCATATTTCCATGATCTTTCGATATGGCATACAATACACTAGGAATACCGTGCCCTACTTTTTGCTTCAGTATATATCGCATAAACAGCACAGCCAGCGATATTCCAATCACAGGATAAATCAGATACAAATAGTTAAAATAATCTCTTGATATTCCGGTATGAAGTAAATCTCTAATAAAATGAACCAAATTATAGATAATAACGGCGCCAAATCCGGCAGCAATACCGGTTATTAAACTTAACACCATTAAATAAGTCTGTATAGGCACATTTTTAATACGCCAAACAAGAAATTTTTTCAATAAAGACTTTCGGCTCATGGGTTTTAAAAATTGTCAAGTATTATCTAAATTAAAAAAAATAATACCAAGCTGCGAAAGTATAAATTAATCACTTATAACGTTTGCTTTAACAGATATTTTTTCACCGCAGGAGGCAAAATATCCAACAATACAGCGTTTTCCGGATTATACGGGTCGTAAAACAATTGTTCTTCTTCGTCATCTTCCAGATTATAAGTTTTATGCGTTTTAGCAAGTGCCCGATATACTTTACCATCTTTTGCGGTAAATTCAAAAGTCATCTTATAAACCGTTTGCTCATTAATAGAAGTATTGGTTGCTTCTTTATTCACCAATTTTCCTTTGGCAAGTTCCCCTACCCTGAGTACTCCGATACTTCGTATTGTTTTTCGGGTTCCAAAAAACAACATTAACAAACCGATTGCCGGAAAAATCAGCACAATCATCCCTACTCCACCACCAAATTCACTTTTCCTTAATCCCTCAACCATTGATATTTGCGGATTACTCTGTCGATAATAAACAACCACATCATCCCCCTCATCAAACACCTCACCTGTAGCATAACCAACACCCTCATAATCACCACCATCCGGAGCACTATATGTATAGATATATTTATACACCTGTTCTTCGTTTACCGAGGCATTTGTCCCCCGCACCAAACTGATTTTTCCTTCCACAGCAGGGTCTTTTTCTGTCGCATTCTCACTAAATATTGACTGAAAAGGAAAAAATATCAACACAAAAACAGCCCCAAACGCAAAGAAAAACAATCCGATAATAGTTAAAACATCCGAAAACCAGATTTTAAAAATCGCACTCACAGGAATATTTCTTTTTTTCCTGCCACTTATATCTCTTCTAAAATCTGGAATACGCCTGATTTCTTTCATAATAGCATTCTTTTATTGGTTATCCTGTAAAAATAACACCTTTTAGCAAAATAAAAAAACACTTACCCCACATTATTACCTTCGGTAAGGGCTTCGCCGTTCATACTTTTAGCTTTGCGCAGATACAAAGCCTGTTCCGATTCATTGGAATACGCAAAGATAAAAGTAAGGCATCTAGATTTGAGTATTGTATTTCTTAACTCTATTGCTTGTTATTATCAGTTAATCAGCTTAGTGGGAAAAAGTCAACAAAAACCGATGAATAGTGCGGGTTAATTTCAGTTTTATCTATTTGGGTGGCTACGGGCTTTCCGGACTTACAATTTATATAAAACCTCTATTAAGCATTTATATTTCCAATATACCAATAAACAATTGAATATTCAATAATCAATACACAACATTCAAATTATAAAATTACCAATACGTGGAATAAGATTTATTCCATACTTCCTTTGTGCTGAGATCGTATTTAAACGAGCTTGTTCAATCTTTTTTACAATTTATAATTTTAGGTGTGCTTGGTATAAACTCTTTTAGCTTGTTTTTTCATTACACTTCTTTTTTGTGTAACGGTTATTTAGGACTAATCAACTTGTATTTTTTATTTTTATACCCAATATCCTTCTTCCCAACGCCATCCTTTTTTCACTTTTTTCCAGTATCCTTTGTGCCACTTGCTTTTACCTTTGGGCACTTTTCGCCAGCGTGGTTTTTTCCATTCGTAAACTTTACTTTGGCTTTTCCATTCCCAATGTCCGGGCACCCATTGCCAGTTACCTTTTTCAGGTTTTGGTGGACGTTCTACTTTTTCGTGTGGTGTTTTGGGTATTTTATCAACAACTTGTGCTGTTGTATTTAACGAAAAGAGCAAAGATGCAGTTATAAATCCTACAATAAGAACAATTTTTTTCATGTGTTTATTTTTTACTATTTTCAGTTGCCACATGGAACCGCATGATGAAAATAATCATTATTTTGTGTGTTTAATAATTATTTTAATCATGCTTGTTTCATAGCTTTTTGTTTTTGTTTCAATAAAAACGGTTTTAGCCTTAATTTATTATGTTCTTATTCATATCTGAATAATTGAAAATCATGTCCCATACGCAGTTTTTTTGTTTTCATGTAAAACTGATTATGCTCATTGGGTTCAATTTCCAAAGGAACATTTTCTATGATTTCCAGTCCATAACCTTCCAATCCTACGCGCTTAACAGGATTGTTGGTCATCAGGCGTAATTTGCGAATACCGAGTTCACGGATAATTTGTGCTCCTACACCGTAATCACGTTCATCGTCTTCAAAACCCAGTTCAAGGTTGGCTTCTACGGTGTCCATACCCTCTTCCTGTAATTTATAGGCTTTTATTTTATTAAATAAGCCAATACCGCGCCCTTCCTGATTCATGTAAATGAGTGCACCCTTACCTTCTTTTTCAATTTTCAACATGGCTTCGTGCAGTTGTTGTCCGCAATCGCATCGTTTTGAGCCAAAAATATCGCCGGTTACACAGGACGAATGTACACGTACCAAAACAGGTTCATCCTCGGAAAACTCGCCTTTAATTAAAGCAACATGCTCCAATCCATTTGATTTTTGACGAAAAGGAATCAGCTTAAAATTACCGTATTCCGTAGGAAGATTTACGGTAACTCCTTTTTCAACCAATTTTTCAAACTGCAAGCGATAAGCAATTAAATCGGCTATTGAGATAATTTTCAGGTCAAATTTTTTGGCAATTTTTATTAAATCCGGCAGGCGTGCCATAGTACCGTCTTCGTTCATAATTTCAACCAAAGCGCCTCCGGGTTTCAAACCAGCCAAACGTGCAAGGTCAATAGCGGCTTCAGTGTGTCCGGTACGGCGCAATGTACCTCTGTTTTTTGCTTTTAAAGGGAAAATATGTCCCGGACGTGCCAAATCTTCGGGTTTTGTATCATCATCAACCAATGCTTTGATGGTCATGGCACGGTCGTAGGCAGAAATACCTGTGGTACATCCGTGCCCGATTAAATCGACCGACACCGTGAAAGGCGTTTCGTGCAGAGAGGTGTTTTTCCCGACCATTAACTGCAAGTTTAATTCGGCACATCGTTGCTCAGGGATAGATGCACAAATTAATCCGCGCCCGTGAGTAGCCATAAAATTAACTTTTTCGGGAGTAATTAGTTCGGCAGCGGTAATAAAATCACCTTCGTTTTCACGGTCTTCATCATCAACTACAATAATAATTTTTCCCTGACGAAAATCTTCAATTGCTTCTTTGATGCTATTGAGCTTTATTTCTTCTTTTGGTTGGTTCCCAGACATTTGATTTAACTCCTTTTATATATTTTAATAAGCCTAAAAATAAGCCTAAATTCATGTAATAGTAATGCGAAATAAAACGCAAAAGTATAATATGAAATCCGTTTTTTCGCAAAAAATGGTCAATAAATGGAACGAATAAGCTAAAAAACAGTAAAATTGTAAATGTTTGATAAAAAACAGATACTTTATAAAGCATTATTGTATTAATTATCAATAAAATAATAAAAATTGGAGTGAGCCACCGCAAAACCTTATGTGAAAAAAAACAAAATGCCAATAAAATGTTTTTTGAAAAAAGTAATCCTGAAAATTTTTTCAGGTTTTGAAAGTTTCCTGCTGAAATACGTATTTTTCTTTTAAACTCTGCTTGTATTTCATCCGTTCCATTATCAAAAGCAATAGCTTTCGGATTATTTATACTCCAAAATCCTTTCTGTAAAATTTTCATATTAATATAAAAATCGTCCACTAAAAAGTTCTCGGGAACAGGTTCAAACAGTTTTTTCCTGATTGCATATGCAGCTCCAAAGGGTCCCATCATTACTCCGCCAATAATACCTTCTTTTTGTTTTACGGATAACTCAAAGTTAATGTAAAAACTTTCTTGTATAGCGATTCCTTGTTTTGTAGTATGTTGTTTTTGCAGCTTACTGTCCACCAAACCGATTTTTTTTTCTTTAAAATATTTTATCAGTTCATAAAGTGTGTTTTCGCTAAAAATTATATCGGCATCCGTAAAAATGATAATTTCTGCTTTTGCACTTTGAGTTAGTTTATTGATTATCTTGATTTTTCCACTTCGCCGATTAAATATCTTAAAATAAAAATTTTGATACTTATTTGTGTATTTTTTTAAAATTTCATTTGTTTGGTCGGTTGAAGCATCAGAGCCGATGATTATTTCGTACAGATGATGCGGATAATTACAATTAAAAATACTTTGTATTTTTTTATCCAGTATTTTGTCTTCGTTATGAAC
>JALWNR010000244.1 GCA_027083715.1 Bacteroidales bacterium | reverse complement strand
GGTACAGATGGTGTTTTTGAAGCACAAAATCATATTTCTCCGTACATTGGATTCTCCATGCCTTTAGGTCTTGGACTTGGCGGAGATAAAAAAGCACCTCTGGATTTTGATTTAGAAGATGTTGAATAAAAAAAAAGCTTTATAAATTGTTTTAATAAAAACCGGCTTTTAGCCGGTTTTTATTTTTTTAGGCTTTTGTCCATATATCTATCAAAAAATAGTTTATTTTTGTCCTGATTTCTATAAATCTTTAAATGCCCAAATGTGTTTGTGTATTAAAGGAGGAATGGAATTTTTAATAATAATTTAATATAATAACAATGAAACTGAAATTTTTTCAATTGGCAATAATTGTTGCCGTATTAAGTTTTACTGCCTGTAACAAAGGTACAGGACAAACTGCAATAAGTGGTAATGCAGACTTGAATAACGAATTGGACTCAGTAAGTTACAGCTTAGGAGTAGATATTGGTAAAAGCCTTAAAAGTAGTGGTGTAGATAATATAAGCATGGATGTTTTTATTACCGGACTTTCACAGGCTCTAAAAGGCGATAGTGTTCAAATTAACCAGCAAGATGCTCAAATGTTGATTCGTGGTTATTTCCAAAAAGCACGTATGGCTACAATGCAAAAGAATTTGGAAGAAGGACGAAAATGGTTGGCAGAAAATGCAAAAAAAGAAGGCGTTGTAACCACAAAATCCGGACTGCAATATAAAGTAATTAAAAAAGGCGAAGGTCCATTGCCAACTGATACTGATGTTGTTAAAGTTCATTATAAAGGAACACTGGTTGACGGAACCAAATTTGACAGCTCTTATGATAGAGGCGAACCTTTTGAAACAAAAGTTTCAGGAAGGATTATTAAAGGCTGGACAGAAGCATTAAAATTAATGCCGGTTGGTTCAAAATACATTTTTTACATACCTACTGAATTGGCTTATGGACAAAATGTTCGTCCGGGTGGACCGATTAAACCCAATGTGCCTTTAATTTTTGAAATGGAATTATTGGAGATTGTTCCTCCTGCAGATAACACGAGTAAATAAATTTAGAAAACGATAATATGAAAGCTGAAATTCATACAGAAAAAGGCTTAATGGTAGCCGAATTATACAAGGATGAAACTCCCGGAACGGTTGAAAATTTTGTAAAATTATCAAAACAAGGATTTTATGACGGATTAACTTTTCATCGAGTAATTCCTGATTTTGTTATTCAGGGAGGCTGCCCCAAAGGCGATGGTACTGGTGGTCCGGGCTGGAAAATTAAATGTGAAACTGATGCTCCAAAACAATATCATGATCGTGGGGTGTTATCGATGGCTCATGCCGGTAAAGATACAGGAGGCTCTCAGTTTTTTATTTGCCACAGTAGAGAAAACACGGCACACTTGGATGGGGTACATACCTGTTTTGGAAAAGTTGTAGAAGGACTTGATGTTATTGACGACATCAGAGCCGGTGATACTATTGAAAAAATTGTAATTATTGAGGAATAATCATGGCATTAGAAGTAAAAGGTAAGGTACTAAATATTCTTCCTGCCCAGTCGGGCGAAGGGAGAAACGGAAGATGGGAAAAACAGGAATTTGTTATTGAAACTATGGATCAATATCCTAAAAAAATCTGTTTTTCCGCTTGGGGCGATAAAACTTCCGCTGTTAAGCAACTGACTATTGGCGAGGAAATTACGGTTAGTTTTAATTTGGAATCACGCGAGTATAATCAACGCTGGTACACCGAAGCCCGTGCATGGAAAATTGAAAAAGGTGGGCAAAGTTCAGGAGGAGGAGTGGATATGCCGCCAATTTCGGAGAATGATATTCCACCTGAAAACAATGAAGACTCAGGATTGCCTTTTTAGCTACTGAACTTCTCTTACAACAAAAAATGCGAACCTTTTGGTTTGCATTTTTTGTTGTACCTAAGGGTATGTCTGTGAATTTAGCAAATTATATATCTACAGACATACCCTACGTTAAAAGTTTTAACCATACTTACGCTTATACTGAAAATTTTATGCCTCGTTATCCCCAAAATTATTTTTGCGCATAATAAACTAAGGTAAAATGATGCTTCAACTTTCTTGAACATTTAAAAATTAACCGCAATAATTCATGAAATTCTCTTTTCCGAAACAAGTTCGGAACAGGTAATGCAGATACGAGGCATCGAATTCCGCCGACATATCTTTATATTTTTTACAAGCATAGCTTGTAAAGAGAAAAGTTCAAGGAATTCGTAACGAAGTAGATGCGTGAAGAGAATTTCAAGCGACACCCAACCTTTAGCCTCATGAGCCGAAGGCGAATAAATTTGAGTGCGTTTGTTTCGCAATAAAACCTGCTTAACATATTGACAGTAAGTGTATTGCTGTGTAATTATGAGAAAAGCGGTGAACTGCGAAGCACCTCACCGAAGGTAATTTTGCGGGTTAAAGCTGCTCTCAATGTGTCTGAAAGGTCATTAAGTATCAAAATAATCTTGATATTAAACAAGCTCTTGGCTTTTTCTGTTAAATAATCTTTTTTCTTAATTTCCGTTTAAAGATTGCATCCTAATTATTTCTAAATAGCATATATCTACTCTTGATAAAAAGTTGTATATTTACTAAAGTTCATTTCTTCATGTAAACTAAAAGCTGTGAAAACATACCTCTTATTATTAATTATTGCATTTTTTTCAGTAGGCAATAGTTCCTGCAAAAAAGATAATGGAACAGAACCTGAATATGAAATTCGTCAAGCAACAGGTGATTATTTTGTTTCTCCCGATGGAAATGATAATAATCCGGGTACAGAAGAAAAGCCATGGAAAACCATACAAAAAGCTGTTGATACAGTAGAACCAGGGAAAACCGTGATAATTAAAGAAGGCTATTATGATGAATATGTTAAAATAAGAAAATCCGGAGTAAATAAAGATAATCCAACGGTTTTTTTCTCGGAAGCACTCTATGGAGCCAGGTGTAGAGGGTTTTATGTGAATGTGAATTTTATTGATATAGATGGTTTTGGTGTGGAAGCAATGGGCGAAACCAATTGGACAGGAATTACCATTGATAAGTGTGCTTATGTTACTGTGCAGAATTGTACAATAAATGAATGTCCAACAGGTGGAATCAAAATTAAAAATTTGGCTTTATACATTAGTATTTTAAACAACAAGATGGATCATAACGGACAAAACGGTATTAGTTTAGTGGGTAATTATTGCCTGATTGAAGGGAATGAAATTTTGCGTACAGTTCAAAACCACCCCAAAGGACATGAACCCGGTTTTTCCGGT
Organism: Bacteroidales bacterium; assembly: GCA_027083715.1. GTDB lineage: Bacteria > Bacteroidota > Bacteroidia > Bacteroidales > NBLH01 > NBLH01. Next base: position 2,008 of record JALWNR010000244.1, on the reverse strand, counting down.
GCAGATGCCGATGGAATGCGAATTTTTGGAACAAATAATGTGATTCGTGCAAATAAGATTATGAATATAGGCGATCCTGATGATAAGGGAAATGTTGACCCGCATGTTGATTGTATCCAAAGTTGGGACGGAGGCATAGGTGGTATTCCGGTGATGAGTTATACAATTATTGAAAAAAATATTTTCAGTACACGACATCCAAGCGGAAAAGGAATTATTATTGATGCAACTAATGGAAACACATGTTCTGATTTAATCATCAGAAATAATATTTTTGAGTTTAGAGATATGGGACTTGGATTTTACAACGGTCGTTTTGCAAATATTTATGTGTATAATAATGTTTTTAAGGCATTGTTAAACGATAAATCTTGGGGAACTTCTGTCTCATTTAAAAACATTAATCAATTTGAATATTATAACAATATTACGGTTGATTGTCATCCGCAACACAGGAATATTATTGGTGGTGGACGAATAGGATATAATCTTGCCTGGAACTCTGACGGGACAAATCCAACAGGAGAGCCTGCATTTTTAAGCAGTGAAATAGTCGGTATTAATCCGCAGTTTTCAGATTACACAGGCTCTTATGGTGATAATAATTATCATATCCTCAGTAATTCGCCGGCAATTGACAAAGGATTAACTTTAAGTAATGTAACAGATGATTTTGATAGCGTTTCGCGTCCGCAAGGAATTGCATATGATATTGGAGCATTTGAATATAAACCTAAAAAATAAAGAAAATGAATACTTTGATCATTTCACGGATAATTATTCCTTTTTTTTCTGTCATTTTTATGATTTCTTGCTCAAAAGATACAGAAGAACTTGTTCCATTGCCTTATACAGAAGGGACTGTGCGAATTGCAAAATGGAAAGATGATAAAAAAGCTGCTCTTTTGATACAATTTGATGACAGTACCCCCGGACAGGCAACACTAGGTGTTCCAGCCATGAACAAAAGAGGCTTAATTGGTACATGGTATGTCAATCCAGGAGGCGAATATTATTTGCAGCACAAAAGTGTCTGGACAACAGAAGCTCCGGCAGGCAATCAAGAACTGGCTAATCATACAATGACACATACCGGAGCAAGTAATTATGATGAGGTGGTATATGAAGTAGGTGAAGCCTCAAAGGCTATTTGGCGAATTAGGAAAGAAGAAGATTTTGCTTCGTTAATTGCTTTTAACAGAGGTGGCGGAACTTCTTGGAACGAAGATGACCTGAAAAAAGTTTTGGAAGAATATAAAAATATCGACCGTTTATCATATACCGGGGTGAAAATCATTGCTAAAACCATTCCGATAGGCTCAAATGCAGATGCAATGTATGAATTAATTCCTATTGCCATTAAAGACAGCATTATTTGCAGTTTGCATTTTCATGGTATTTCAGATGATAATGACGGAGACGATTCCGGTAACGGTGCTGTTTGGATTGTAGAATTTGAAAATTTTTTGGATAGAGTTGTAGCTATAAAAGATGAGGTGTGGAATACAGGATACATCAGTATGTATAAATATACTATTGAAAGGCGCAATGCTGATGTGAAATTAGCACAATACAGTGATGAAAAATATGGAGTTTCTTTAAAAGCAACAACGGATGACAAATATTATAACGAAGCCTTAACCATTTTGGTTTATTTGCCTTCCGATTGGAAAAGTTGCAGGGTTAAGTATCCGGCTGAGGAAGTAGTTTATCCACTCAGTAATGGTTTGTTAATGATTGATATCTTACCTAATAGCCCTGAAATTATTATTGATAAAAATGAATGAGTTTTATTTTGAAATTCTAACAATTTGATGTATCTTAACCAATATTTTTACACCTTTAATTAATTAAAATTTACTTAAACTATGAAAAGAATTTTCGGATTTATTGTAATGAGCATTTTTTTGATAAATGCTTGCGGACCTACCTTGGAGTCCTCACAAAAAAGCTGGAATAGCAATCTCGAGGCTATTAAAAAATTAAAATCAGAATATCCTGTTTTTAC
>JALWNR010000243.1 GCA_027083715.1 Bacteroidales bacterium | reverse complement strand
CTACTGGATGTCCCTATTGAAGATTTAAGAAAAATCTTCAATAAAGTATATCTCATTGATATTGTTCACCCCAGACAAATTATCCATAAATATCGAAAAAATGAAAACATTAAATTTATCCTTAAATCCGCAGGTATGTTTGTAACGATAATCCAAAATGTGCGTCAGTATTGGTGTAGCGCAGAAAAAAGCAACGCAGGCGTATCACTTGATACGGTGAGTAGGTTTTTTCGAGCATTGCCAATAATGACGTGCAGTTTGGATTTGCAGTAAAAGATACTTGCGGATTTAAGGATTTATACAAGCTGATATTTCAGGATATATTATGCCAGTATATACTTTACTGAAAAATTCATCTAAAATAAAAGTACCTGTAAATAATATAGAACAACAGTTTCCTGAAAGTTTCAAAGAAAAAATTAATAATGCCTCAATGATTGTTTCGGTGAATATTTTAAATCAGTTGGATATTTTAATTTGCGATTATATTACAAAATTTAATATTTATTCTGATGAAGAGATTAATGCCTTTCGCAAAATTATTCAACAAAAACATATTGATTTATTATCTCAAAACAAATCCTGTATAATAACTGATTATGAAGAGTTAAACTATGATGACAATATGCAGTTGGTTAAAAATAAACCTTTGGTATATATTGAATTACCGAAAAGTAAAAATGAAAAAAAATGGAAATGGGATTTTGATTTAAGTAAAACTTATCATAAAGATTATAAAACCATTTTTAAAGTAATGGCCTGGGAAAAATAGTAGCAAATAAGTGTATTGGAAAAGCTTATACCCATAAAACTTTTGACCAATACACTAATGTACTTTCACACTATTAATATTTATAAAATTCTCTAAAAGACTTCATTACCCAGTAATGGTCATCCACACCTGCCAATTCTCTGATTGCATGCATAGCCAACATTGGGTTACCAATATCTACTGAACGAAAATCCAATTGTCCCGCAGAAATACTCCCAAGTGTAGAGCCGCCTTTTATATCGGAATGATTTACATATTTTTGTACCGGAATATTAGCATTACGGCAAATCATTTCATATACGGCGCTAGAATCACTATCTGTAGTATATTTTTGATTAGCATTAATTTTTATTACCGGGCCCCCATTAATAACAGGCTGATTTACAGGATCGTGTTTTTCTTGATAATTTGGATGAAGTGCATGTGCCATATCCGCACTAATTAAAAACGAATTAGCCACAGCACGATAAAAAGATTCAATATCATTTTTAAATTGAAAAACAATTCGTTGTAAAATACTTCGCAAAAACGGAGAACCTGCTCCTTGCTTTGATAAACTTCCAACTTCTTCATTATCAAAACAAACCATTACTTGTGTTGCTTCTGAGGGTTGGCTGTCAAGCATAGCTTGAATACCCGCATGGACCATTGCCAAATCATCTAACTGTCCGGAAGTAATAAACTCATTATTTAATCCAATAAGCATTCCTTTTCCGTGATTGGTAAAATTCAAATCAAAATCCAGAATTTCCTCTTCATTTATATTCAATTCCGAAGCAATAAGTTCAGTTAGCAAATTATTTTTTTCCAGTTTTTCTTTAAGTATAGATAAAATCGGCAGCATCATTTTTTGATTTTCTATTTTCTGCCCATTATTTACCTCTCTGTTTAAATGAATTGCCAAACTAGGAATTATTGCAACCGGCTTTTTGATATATAAAAACTTAGAAATTGGTTTTAAGGGGTTATCGCTTTTTATACTAACTCTTCCGGCAAGCGAAAGCGGACGATCAAACCATGAAGAGAGAATAGCACCGCCATATACTTCTGTATTAATTTTTAAATACTTATCATTTACTAATATTTCAGGTAAAGGCTTGACTTTTATTGTAGGAGAATCGGTATGTGCAGCAATTAAGCGAAAACCTTTTTCTTCAATTTTTCCGGTTCCGGTAACAAAAGCAATGATTGCCGAATCATTTTTTGAAACAAAATACTTTGCAGCTCGGCGCAAATCCCATGCATCTTCAATGTGAAGTTCTTTATATCCTCTTCTTAGCAATGCAGCTTTTATATTTCGAACTACATGAAACGGACTTGGACTTGCATCAATAAAATCTATTAAATCATCAGCTAATTTATATTTTTCTTCTACCATGTTTATTATGTTTGTTTTATTATTATTCAGGTTAAAAATAACTAAATTTATCGAGATTCTAAACTTTTTTTTACAAAAAACATATTGAAGAAAATAATCTGTTAATAGAAAATCCAAAATAATTATACCGGGACTATATCAATATAGAGAATAATGATCGCCTTATTTAGATTAAATCCAAATATTAATTATTTTTTAATTATTTTTGTAGAAAATCAAATCTTAAGAAATATGAATTATCCTAAAAAAGTTACAATTGGCGATATTACCGTTCGTGACGGATATCAGCACGAGGAAATTTTTATCCCTACTGATGCTAAAGTATGGATGGCAGAGCAGCTTATTCTTGCCGGGTTTAAGAATATTGAGGTAACTAATTTTGGTAATCCGCGTGGAATGCCACAGTTTAAAGATGCTGATGAAGTAATGAAGCGTTTGCGCTCGAGTAAGCTAATTGCCGATTTAATTGATGATGTTACCATTACGGCAGTAACTATCCGTGAAAGAGCAATAGAACGAGCTATTCAAGCAAAAAAAGAAGGCTGGGGACCGGACAGGATTTTATTAATGGTTTCAACCAGTGAATCACATCATCGTAAAAATTCCGGTTTATCGCTGGATGATTATTGGAAAATGAGCGAAGAATACATAAAAAAAGCTACTGATGCCGGAATAAAAGTAAACGGAACAGTTAGTACTATTTGGGGTTGCCCGATTGAGGGACCTACTGAAATGAAAAAAGCCGTAGAGTTTACCAAGCGCTGGTTAGACATAGGTGCAACAGATGTAGAACACGCAGACCATGACGGCTCTGCATCGCCGGATAGGGTTTATCAATATTATTCAATGATTTTAGATGCTATTCCCGATACTTCAAAACATATTGTGCATTTTCATACTACACGTGGGTGGGGTTTGGCAAATGTTTTGGCAGCACTCCAAGCCGGAATGACACATTTTGAGTCTGCACTTGGAGGAATTGGCGGGCAGCCTGCTAATTTTGTAAGTGGAGTACCTGTTAGCGGAACCGGTGCTTATTATTATGCAGATCCAAATCTTGCAGGACTGGTTTCAACAGAAGATATGCTTGTAATGATGGATGAAATGGGAATTGACCTGAATGGAATTAATGTAGATAAAGTGCTTGAGCTGGGAAAAATGAATGAAAAAATTGTGGGAAGGCGTTTACGCTCTGAGGCGGTAAAATCAGGTAGAATTCCAAAATCATTAACAGGAAGATAAATTTTTTAAATAAGTTTCTCCACAGGCAGTAAAAACCAGCTGCCTGCGGAGTATTATTTCTTACTTATCAAGTAATTCAGCTATTTTTTCTCTCAATTTTTCTCCACGCAAATTTTTGGCGATAATTATTCCATCTTTATCCAAAAGTACTGTATGGGGAATAGCACTTACGGCATAAAGTTTTCCGGCAGCACTGTTCCATCCTTTTAAATCAGAAACTTGTGGCCATGTTAAGCCATCTTTTTTGATAGCTTTTACCCATGCATCGCGAGTATCATCAAACGAAACACCTAAAATTTCAAATCCTTTATCTTTATAATCAGCATATAGCTTAACATTATTTGGATTTTCCACGCGACAAGGACGACACCAAGCAGCCCAAAAATCAATTAACAAATATTTTCCCTGAAACTGTGATAATGAAACCGGATTACCGGTTGTATCGTTAAGCGTAAAATCCGGAGCCTTTTTTCCAATTGCTACATTATACAGGGTCTTAATCCGTTCATCTAAAATTTTATAATAGGGCGATACTGAAAGTGAAGTATCAATCAATTTAAATAAAGAATCAAGCTCTTCAACTTCCAATGAATACGAAAGCTCTCTGTACAATATATAAGGTACAGCAACCGACTTATTATTGGTAGCAATATAATTTTTTGTAAAAGCAATTTTTTCATCATTTATAGCATAATAAGAAGAATCAATCTGTTCTAATAATTCTTTATTACCTTCTTTTTGAGCAGCAGAATATTGTTTATACAGATCTTCTATTTTGTCATTATAAGGTTTTACCTCATCATTATATGCTTTCATAGCATCTTGAGCTTTTGAACCGGTAATTTTCACATTACTCAAATCATCCATATTTCCGCTTACGGTAATATTGGAATTATCCATAAAAACAGGTAAAGTAAAACGGATTTTTTCATTTAATAGATAATAAATCTCCGGTTGATCTATTTTTCCGCTTAATTGGAACTTACCATCGGTAACTTTTGATGAATCAATAGTAAGCCATTGACCGGCATCACGCTTTTTTAAAAAAATAATGCTGTCCTGATAACCGGTAATTGTTCCGTCAATTGTAAAGCCTGTTTGTTTTTCTGAGCTCGTGTTGCAAGACCATATAAAACTTGCTAACACAACAATAAATAAAACTTTTTTCATTTTGTTGATTTTTAATTGGTTTGTATTATTCCTTTTTCAATAAAGTACAAAGTTATTCTTTCCTTTGAAAAATACAAACTGAGTATTTATACCGATACGCTTTTGTAATTGTACTTGCTGACAAAATATTTAAGCGATTTAGATACTGTGTTACCAATTTTTTTAATATTCTTTTATGTAAACAGAAAGAAGGCTTTGGGCAATTCGTTGTACCGAAAATTATTCTGTCAAATCAAAGCTATTGGTATAAAGCATTGATTATTATTAAGTTAATTAACACCCTTGATTAAACGAGATTATTTTTTGAACTTATCCTTTATGTTTTTTTATAAAAAACAAAACTGCTGTGGCATCAATCTTTTCTTTTTTTTGCACATTGCTCTTATATCTTATTAAAACATAGTAGGTTCCGGCTTTATTGCATTCAAAATAAAAGAAGCCTTTCTTTTTGGTTGTGGCGTAGGGAGCATTTTGGGGATGGGCATCATCAAACAGCACTAACTCAATATTTTCAGGCTTATCTATCCCATTTTCACATAAGAAAAATCGGTATTTCACCCCGGAATTTAACATTAACGACCATTTTTTACTTGTATTAAGGGTATTGAGCTTTGTTTGAAAACTCTTTAAATAAACCATTTTTCCCTTTTTATTGGCTGCTTTAGCACAATCAATCAATGTATCTTTTTGCGCTTGTGCTAAAAGAGTGGTAGTAAAAATCAGCAATAATATTGTAG
>JALWNR010000242.1 GCA_027083715.1 Bacteroidales bacterium | reverse complement strand
AATATCATTAAAAACAACAAATAAATTTTTTTACACATCTACTTTGAAATACAAAGTACTTTTAAAAACAAAAATATATTAAAATTATGAAATCAGAAAAATCGCAAATCAGCAAAGTATTATCCGATGCCGCACTGTTTACATTTTTATTCTGGCGGCAAGGAATAGGGCTAAATGCAACAATTTTTACAGTGCTGATAACCCTTTACCTTTATTTTACAAAAATTATGGATTTTACCAATAAAAAAATTCTGTTTGTTACTATCGGATTATGGTTGTCGGCAGTATTTGTTTTAGTAAACAACTCTGTTACAAGCATTATCGTTTATTTTTTAAGTATGTTTGTATTTTTGGGTTTTATGTTTGCACCTGAAATAAAAACAGTGTATTATGCTTTTATTGCTTTTTTTTATAAAACTGTTACCACTCAAAAACAGGCTTTTTCCTCATTAAACAAAGTTCTTAACAGCAAAAACAAACTTAAAATATTCCGATATCTGAAAATGACAATTATCCCGCTGATTGTATTGCTTGTTTTTCATCTGATATTCAAAAATGCCAATCCGGTTTACGCATCATACACTAATTATATTTTGGAGAAAATCAGCAATGTTTTAGCCAGAATTTTTGCAACAGATTTTATATATATGCTTAATTTTTATATAATTAGTATTGTTATCATCAATATTTTTGTTTTTGAAGGCTACAAAAATAAATTTAACAATACTGAACTTAACAAAACCGATGATTTGGTACGAAAACGTGAAAAAAATAAAAATTTTAAGATGCTGAGTCTAAAATCGGAGAATATAAGCGGTGTTTTAATTGTGATAACAATAAACTTATTATTGCTGATTATCAATATGATAGACATTGACTGGATTTGGTTTGGCACGATTACTGATAATCCGGCTACACTCTCACAATTAGTACACAAAGGAACTTACCTGCTGATATTGAGCATATTCCTGTCGATGGCAATTATTTTATATTATTTCAGAAAGAACCAAAATTTTTACCCGAAAAATAAGGTATTAAAAGTAGGTGCCTATATCTGGCTGATACAAAATGTTATACTTGCTATTTCTGTTTTGCTCCGAAACTATTATTACATTCAAAATGCAGGTTTGGCATACAAGAGAATTGGGGTATTTTTCTTTCTGATACTAATCATTACCGGACTGATACTCATGTATATCAAAATCAAGGGTAAAAAATCCATGTTTTATCTTCTTAAAACCAATAGCTGGAGTGTTTTTATTGTGATGATAATGATTGCTGCTTTCAACTGGGACGTACTAATCAGCAAGTACAATCTTTCGCATAATCTGGACTCAGGCATCGACAGAGTTTTTTTATATCAGATGTCGAACAAAGCATTGTATGTGATTGATAATAAGAATGATATGATATTGAATAATCATGTGGCAAATTACAAAAACCGCAGATTAAGTTTAAATGATAACGATTATTGGAATGGCTTATTAAAAAGAAAAATACTTTACTTTATCCAAAATTATGAAAAAAGGAGTTGGAAATCATGGAATTACGCTGATTATAAATCATATCGGGCACTAAAAAAGAAATATCCCGAAATTACAGCGCCCCAATAAGTTAAAAACTTTGTCAAAGTTGTTTAGACTTTGACAAAGTTTAACAAATTATTGGCTATGGTTTAGAATAGAGGATATATTTGCATTAATGTTTTCATTTTCTTAACCCTTAAATCTTTGCATTTTTTTTGCAAAATATTAAGAACACAAGCTTAACAGTTCTGCGGTAATCTGAGTAATCTGAGTAATCTGTGGATGTATTTTGTCCACAGATGAACGCAAATTATCGCTGATTTTACATCTTAACCCAGATGTTTTAAGTTAAAATCTGTGTAACCCATATAATTAGTGTTCCTATTATTTGTTCAACGCAGTTGAACAACGGCGGTAATCTTTGTAATCAGCAAATAAATATCCCTTACTTAACTGATAGTAAGTAATTTATAAGTATCTCTTAATTTAAACCATGGCTAAATTACTGTCTAGTACTTTAATTACTAATCACTTTTGCTTCAACCCGACGGTTTTTTTGCCTTCCCTCAGCAGTTTTATTTGAAGCTATCGGATATTTATAATTATAACCAACTGCTTTTAAATTGCTAGGATTTACACCTTGACCAACCAAATAGTCAACTACTGATTTTGCTCTTGCATATGATAAACGCTGATTTATAGCCTTAGACCCCCTATTATCTGTATGTCCTGAAATTTCAATTATCAGATTAGGATAATGTTCAAACAATTTAGCCAGACGATTTAACTCTGAGTAAGATTCTGGACGTAAAGTAGATTTTCCACTGGCAAAAAATGTATTATGTAAGATAATTTTTGAACCCGGCGTAATGGGTTGTAATTGAACATCTTTAAATATTTCTTTATAATCTTGAGCAGCCGGAACTACAAAGTTTTCCGAATGGAACATATATCCGGCAGCATTCACTGAAAAACCATAGTCTTTACCGGAAGGTAGAGTAATTAAATATGCACCGGTATTAATGTTTGAATTGGTTTTTTTAATCAATTTGCCTGTGGCATTATCCACCAGTTCAATTGATGCACTTACGGGCTGTCCTGTGTTGTAGTCAGTTACTGTTCCTTTTACAATCGTCATGCGCGTGTAATGAATTTGTGCAGACTCTTCGATAAAAGAACTTGCTTCGGGTGGGGCAATACCTGCCAATAAATCATCTTCGGTACTAATTTGTAAAGGTTTTTCGGGTCCTAGCAAAATAGCATGATAAATATCAAAACCACCTGAACCATCATCCCTTACTGATGCAAAAAAAGCGTCCTTACCATTGGGTAACACATACATAAATAGATCATCATCAGGCGTATTTATGGGCATGCCTAAATTTTTCGGTTCTGTCCATCTATCGTATTTATATTCCGATACAAAAATATCATAGCCTCCCATACTGTTGTGTCCTTTTGAACTAAAATAAAGGTATTTTTCATCGGGAGTAATGTAAATGGAGCCTTCATCGTAAGGTGTATTTATCACATCACCCAGATTAATTGGTTTACTCCATTTTCCATTTTCCTGAATACTGTAATAAATATCCTTTCCGCCGTAATTATTATCCTCTATGTTACTAATAAAATAGGCTGTTGTTCCTTCTTCATCAAAGCAAATTGCAGTTTCTTGCGATTTTTTATGATTTAGTTTATGGGTAATATCATGAATATTTCCCCAATGACTACCTTGCAGTGTAGCAACATATAAATCGCCATCACGTTTTCTTCCGCGATAAAATATTAATTTTTGACCATCTTCCGAAAATGCCACAGCAGCATCATTCCACTTTGAATTTACCGGATTTCCAACACTCTCGGCAGATGTCCACTCTTTATTTTCAAAATTGCTTGTATAAATATCTTCAAAATATTTATTATCAATCGGATTATAACGATCGCCCGGCTCTCCTCTGCGTGATGTAAAAACCATTAAACCACCATCGGCAGATAAAATGGCACCATAATCATCATATTGTGAATTAATATTTTCGCCTAAGTTTTCAATAATAACCCGTTCATTGGCTTTTTTAAGTTTTTTTCCGGCTTCACATTCTGCTATGTATTTGTCAATTTTAGGGCTTTGTATTGATAATTGTTTTGCATCAAGGCTTTCTTTATATTGCTCGTAAGCATTTATAGCTTTTGAAAACTCCATATTCATATGCAATGCTCTGGCAAGAAAAAAAATGGCTCTCGGATGTACATTTTCTTTTAAATCAATGGCTTTTTGTATATACTGTAATGCTTCCTGTTTCGGATCTGAGCGTAATAAACAGATTGCCATTAATAAATTTAATTCGGCATTTTCTGAATTATATTCCAGAGCATATTTATAATATTCCACTGCACGTTTATAATTTGCCGGTCGGTGTTGAGCAAATTGAAAATTTCCTTTTTTAACACTTTTCCATGCTGCGGGAAAACCATCTTCCGATACAAAAAACTCTTTTTTCCTGACATGGATTCTTTCTTGAGCAAAACTAGTGTATGAAAAGGCAAATATGATAGCAAATACGATTAATTTGATAAATTTCATAATAAAATGATTTTATATTGTTTTAAAATATTGTCCGGTTTTGTAATTGAATAAAAGGGTTATTTACATCCTTTTGTAAATATTTTCGGATTTTTTATACCTAATTTAACGGCTGTTTTCCAATCATTGCAAGCTCCGTCAAAATCTCTGAGCATTTCTTTTGCATTTCCTCTGTTTGCAAATGCTTCTGCATAATTTCCATTGATTTCAATGGCTTTATTAAATTGCTGTAAAGCATCTTTATATTTTTTTATTTTCATAAATACGGCACCCAAATTATTATATGCATAAGCATAATCATTTTTTAATTCAATTGATTTTTGAAAATCTTTAATTGCTTCGTCGTACTTTTCCTGATCAAACTTTACTGAGCCTCTGTTGTTAAAAGCCAAATAGTCATCAGGTTTAATCTCAATGGCTTTGGTATATGCTTCGATAGCTCCTGTATAATCTTTCATCAAATGTTTTGCACTTCCCATGTTTGTGTAAGCAGCTACCAGCTTAGGATTTTTTTTAACAGCTATTTCATAATCAGCCACTGCTGCATCGTAATTTTCTAATTTAAGTTTTGCACTTCCGCGATGATTGTATGCATAGGCATCATTGGGAGCCAATTTTATGGCTTCGGTAAAATCAATTAATGCACCATCGTAATTTTTGTTCATAAATTTAGCAACTCCCCGATAGAAATAGTTTTTTGCATCTTTTTTTCCTAGTGTGTAGGCTTTTGTAAAATCTCTAACCGCTGTTTTACTATCATTCATATATATTTTAACATAACCCCTTCCAAAATATGCTTTAGCATAATCGGGTTTAATTTCGATGGCTTTATTTATATCGGCTAAGGCTGATTTATAATCTTTTAAATAAACTTTTGCATATGCACGATTATAATATGCCTGATAATAATTACTTTTAATTTTAATGGCTTGGGTAAACTTTTCAATAGCTTTTTTGTATTCGTTGTTCAAAAAAAACTCATTGCCTTTATTGTAAGCAAGTTCTGCTTCTTGGTTTTCATCTACAACCAAAGTATTATCTGCCTGTGCTTGTGCCGAAATTGTAAAAATCAGCAAAACAAATAAAATCAGGGTACTTTTCTTCATAAGATTAAATTTTAGTTAAATCGTTGAAACTAATTATTATAGCATTAACCTGTTTTTTACTATATATAAGCCTTTGCCAAAGGTAATTTT
>JALWNR010000241.1 GCA_027083715.1 Bacteroidales bacterium | reverse complement strand
ATAAAGATGACAATTAGATGCCTTTTCAGATAATTTTTTCATTAATTTTCTGGAAAAGAAAATATAGACAATAAAAAATATAAGAGAAATAAGAATATAAGCTATGTTTTTGGCTGCTAAATCGGAATAAATAAATAATATAGTATTCATTATTAAAACTTTAATTTTTAAATGGATTTAAACTTAAAGCTTTTAATTTTTTTATGGGATTTTCAGTCTCCTTGAATTCTCTTAGAAACTCCCTTTCTAAGATTCTTCTCAGCTCAGAACCTTTTACGTTAGGAAAAAACTCACCACTACGAAAATAAGATATTTCACCGGTTTCTTCTGAAACAGCAATTACAAAAGTATTTGTAGCTTCTGATATACCTAATGCCGAACGGTGTCTTAAACCATATCTTTGTGGTAATTTATGGCTTTTTGATACCGGTAAAATACAACCTGCTGCATAAATTTTATCTTTTACAATTAAAACTGCTCCATCGTGCAAAGGGCTATTTTTAAAAAATATAGTTTCTAATAAAGTAACACTTGTTTCTGCATTAATTATGGTACCTTCTGCCGAATAGGCTTCAAGTGTTGAGTTATTAGAAATTACAATCAATGCTCCGGTTCTTTTTTTTGCCATATTGATACATGCAACGGCTATTGAGTAAATTTTAACTTCTTCCTCTTCTTTTAAAATTTTTGAAAATATATGCTCTATTGAAAGATTAATATTTTTCAGATATTCAGTTCCTATTAAGAGAAAAAATCGTCTTAATTCTTGCTGGAATACAATAATAAGTGCCAAAACACCAAGACTGATAAACTGTCCGAGTATAGTACTTAACAGTTGCATGTCAAGTGCTTTAACAATCCACCAAATAGCCCAAACAGTTAAAATACCGGCAAAAATATTAATTGCTACTGTTCCTTTTAATAGCATATATAGTCTGTAAAACAGATATGCTACCAAAACAATATCTAAAATATCGACAAAACCTATATCTAAAAATGTCATTGAAAAAATTTATTGTAACAACCAATCTTTTGCCTTATTGAAATCGCTGAAAAATTTGTATTCTAAAATATCTGATGATTTTGACATGGTTTGTTCTACAGACATTTGTGCAAATAAATGTCGCGAAATTATAAAAGCCGCTTTTTTAATGCTTATTTTAACTGCCGGTACTATTAAATGTTCATGTGCATACTTTTGAAATTCTGTTTTAATTGGTGTTGTTAAATCAGAATAATCTACCAGTTGCAGTGTCGGCTTATATTTTTTAATTGCTTTTAACCACTCAGCTGTTAAATGTATATATTCATCCATATTAATATCTTCCGAAGCTATTCTGGTAACTAATATATAGTTTTTGTCCGAAAAATAATCGATACATAAAAATTTATCCTTATAAACTATCATTTTTCTTTTTAAATTTAAAATTTTTAAATTAACTAAAATGTTAATAATCAGTGTATTTGTCTCTAATATTGCATTGTAAACAATTTATACGCTCATCCTTGTTAATACAAATTTACTTATTTTTTTAAGATTATCGAACAACAGATATTTCATTAAGTTTGCTGTATAGCTTAATTGTTTCAACAGCTTCTTTAACATCGTGTACACGCAATATATTAGCACCTTTTTGTATTGCAATTGTATTAAGAACGCTTGTTCCGTTTAATGCTTCTTCCGGTTTGATATTTAAGTATTTATAAATCATTGATTTTCTAGAAATGCCTACCAAAATGGGTCGTTCTAAAATTTTAAATGATTCTAATTTATTCAGCAACTCATAATTTTGTTCTAATACTTTACTAAATCCAAACCCCGGATCAATAATAATATCTTTGACACCTGTTTTTTTCAGAATATGCACTTTTTTTGCAAAGTAGCTTATCAGTTCATCAACAATATCCTTATAACTAGTCATACTTTGCATTGTTCTAGGGTTTCCACGCATATGCATTAAGATATAGGGTACATTTAATTTTGCCACAAGTTCAAACATGTGTTTATCAATTGCTCCTCCGGAAATATCATTGATCATAGATACTCCAAAATCACTAACAACTATTTTAGCTATATTTGACCGAAAAGTATCTACCGAAACTACTATATCTGGAAAATTTTTAAGGATAATTTCTAAAGCAGGGACTAATCTTTTAAGCTCTTCTTTTTCGGAGATATTTTTTGCTCCCGGGCGAGATGAATAAGCGCCCATATCAATAATTTGTGCTCCCTCATTAATAATTTTATGAATTTGCTGTAAAATTTTTTCTTTGGTATTATAAAAACTTCCATCATAAAACGAGTCGGGGGTCAGGTTTAATATGCCCATAACAAGCGGCTTATCAAGCGCTAACAATTTCCCTTTACAATTAATGCTCCTTTGGGTTTCAATAAATTGTTTCATAACATGCAAAGGTAGCATATTTCATTAAATTAGCAGCTTGTTTATTATACGAATGTTTGTTATTTTAGCCGCTCAAACAGTATTTTTTCTGATGGCTGATACAAATAAACAATTTGAGCAAGTAATAAACATATGTCGTGATGTTTTCGTAAAAAAAATGAAAGATTACGGTACAGCATGGCGGGTTTTGCGTCCAAGTTCTTTGACTGACCAGATATTTATCAAAGCACAGCGAATTAGAAGTATAGAAACTAAAAAAGTGCAAAAAGTAGAGGAGGGGATAGCACCTGAATTTATTGGTATTATTAATTATTCTATTATGGCTTTGATTCAACTTGAATTGGGCTCGGAACATGAAATTGATTTGGACGAAAAGCAAGTGATTGAATATTATAATAAATATGCTCACGAAGCTTTGGAATTGATGAAACGTAAAAATCATGACTATGATGAAGCATGGCGAAGCATGCGTATCAGTTCGTTTACTGATTTAATTTTAATGAAACTATACCGCACAAAGCAAATAGAAGACAATCAGGGAAAGACATTGGTATCTGAAGGTATTGATGCAAATTACTTTGATATGATTAATTATGCAGTTTTTGCCTTAATAAAGCTTGAATATGGGCCATAATTCTTCTTTTTTAATAAAATAGGTTTCTAAATAAGTTAAAAAATTTAAATGTTTGATTATGAAAACTATAAAAACATTATCACGTATATTATTAGGGCTTGTTTTTACTTTTTCAGGTTTTGTTAAGGCTGTTGATCCGGTAGGTTCTGCTATAAAGTTTGGCGATTATTTTAATGCTTTAGGTTTGCCTAAACTTGGAGCATATAGTTTATTTTTTGCTTTTTTATTAAGTGGTTTGGAGTTTTTAGTGGGTTTTGCTTTGCTTTTTAATATCAAAACAAAAATGGCGGCTTGGGGTGCCTTAGCTTTTATGATTATTTTCACCCCGCTTACATTATGGATTGCTTTGAAAAATCCTGTTACAGATTGTGGATGTTTTGGCGATGCCATAAAACTTAGCAATTGGGAAACATTTTGGAAAAATATAGTTTTATTGGGACTTACAATATTATTATTGGTAAAAGCAACTGATATTAATACAAAATTTAACTCAATACAAACATATATTGTATTGGGCTTTGCCACTTTATTTATTTTTATTTTTCAATGGTATAATTACAATCATTTACCTGTAATAGATTTTCGTCCTTATTCTGTAGGTACGCATATTCCTGATAAAATGACAGTACCTGAGGGTGCACCGAAAGATTCAACAATTACCTATTTATATTACGAAAAAAATGGTGTGGTAAAGGAGTTTACTATGGATAATTATCCTTGGGACGATTCTACATGGGTTTGGAAAGACACTAAAACCATAGTTGTGCGTCATGGTTATATGCCCCCAATTCATGATTTGGAAATTTATAAATTTGAGTTTAATAGTATAAATGGAAAGTTGGATGATAATATACTCGATAAACTTTTGGCAGATACTTCATACAGTTTATTGTTGATTGCTTATGATTTAAAAACAGCTCCTGTTAAACCTTTACAAAATCTTGCTGAATTAATGAATTATGTACAAGTACATAAATACAAAACATATTTTATTACATCATCAAATAGCACTGATATTCTTAAAATACATTCAAAGTTGCCATATATTATTAATTTTTATACAGCAGATGCAACTACATTAAAGACCATAATTCGCTCTAACCCGGGTTTAGTGCTTATGAAAAACGGAACCATCATTGCCAAATGGCATTACAATGACTTTCCGGATATAAAAGAGTTTGAAGAAATCATTAACGAACAATTAAAATAAATTATTATGAGAAAAAACATTGTTGCAGGAAACTGGAAGATGCATACTTGCAAAGATGAAGCTATTTTATTGGCAAGTGCTGTAAATAAAAAAGTAAAAGAAGAAGTAAAAAATGACAATACAGGTGTTGTTATTGCTCCGCCATTCATACATTTATCTTTGATAAGTCAAGTTGTAGATACTGAAAGAATATGTATTGCCGCACAAAATTGTGCATCGGAACCCAAAGGAGCTTTTACGGGAGAAATCTCTGCAAGAATGTTACAATCATACGGTGTTAAAGCTGTTATTTTAGGGCATTCAGAACGTAGAGCTTATTATGGCGAAACCGATGAAACTTTAACGAAAAAAGTTAATTTGGTTTTAGAAAATAATATGCGTCCTATATTTTGCTGTGGCGAAAAATTAGAAGAACGTGAAAGTAATAATCATTTTGAGGTAGTTAAAAGACAAATTGAAAATGTAGTTTTCAAATTATCAAAAGATAATTTTGAAAAAGTAATTATTGCATATGAACCTGTATGGGCAATAGGTACCGGTAAAACTGCATCAGCCGATCAGGCTCAGGAAATGCACGAATTTATCCGTAAATTAATAAAAGAAAAATTCGGGTCAGAAATAGCTGAAAATACTACAATTTTGTACGGAGGAAGTTGTAAACCTTCAAATGCACAAGAGTTATTCTCAAAACCCGATGTAGATGGTGGTTTAATAGGTGGTGCATCACTTAATGCTGAGGATTTTACGGCAATTATCAATTCTTTTGAAAAATAAATACAATTGAGGGCACTCCTAAAAACTCCAACTTCTGCGTTACTTTGAAATTATAAAATGCTCATTTACAATAGTAAACTCTTTATATTTTCAAAAAGCCTCCGAAGTATCGGAGCAGGCTTTGAATTTTAAGTTTTTAAGAGTGCCCTTAAATATAAAATTGTGTTCATATAAAACTTAATATTTGCTGTTTTCAATATCTTCCATAGTAACATAATTTTCAGAAATTACTGTTTTTTCAATATTATTTTTATCAACTATTTGGGGTTCTAATACTATTGTAGGT
>JALWNR010000240.1 GCA_027083715.1 Bacteroidales bacterium | reverse complement strand
AAATATAACTGATTGTTTTGCGAAATGCAATTCTGTAATTTTTAAAAATCGAATTACTCAATATTTCTTATTAATTTTGTACTTTAAAATTGGATAATAAGGTCATGGTTTAAAATGACGTATATAATCTAAAAAGTTTTTCAACTGATTTACAAAAGCGATAAAACACTGTTTTTAACTGCGTTAAAAATATTAGAAACACTGACTAAACGGATTTTCACTGATTAATACAGATTTTTTAATCAATGAGAGCCTGTGTTTTTCCGTTCAATCCGCCGATGGGCGGACACGTCCGTGTCCTTATTTTTTGTTCGGCATGCTGAACGACAGTGAAATATCAGTTTTTTGTAATCCGTATTCTTTTTTTATATTGGATTGATATGTAAAATATCCACTATTCTAAACCATAGCCAATAATACTTAAAAATATGTCAGAATTTATAAATAATAAAGAAAAACGACTTGAAAACCTTTTTGCTTTTAGCATTGGTATCATAAATCAGGAAAACGGAAAAAAATTAATTGAGAAACATCAGTTTTCAATCGACCAGCTTACCCCGCACGATGTGATTGAGGTAGTGGATAAATTGGTACGTACGGGTGTTTCAACAAAGATAATCAAAAAAAATATCGGTAAAATACTGAACGTTTTTTACAAGCCGATTGTTCAATATCCCTGGGAAAAACCTCAAAAAGGTCATTTTTTGTATTATTTGATGGAAGAAAATCGTGCTGTAGAGAAAATTCTGGACGAAATAAAAGTTTCGCTAAAAGCTATTAATAAAAAAGCCAAAAGCGGTGATGATTATTTGCCCGATTATCGCGATATGCGCGAAAACTTATTAAAACTCAATGAGTTTGTTTTGCATTATGATAAAAAAGAGAACATTCTTTTTCCGTATATTGAAAAAGTTTTTGAAGATTACCGTTGTTTGCAAATCATGTGGTCATTCCATGATGATATTCGCAAAAAACTGAAAGAATTTGATACGATATTACAAAAAGAAACACCGGATTTAAGAGAAATCAACAAAGAGGTAGCTGCATTGTTCTTTTGGATTGTTCCAATTATTTTTCGCGAAGAAGCCATTTTGTTTCCCGTGGCATTAGAGCGCATTCCTGCTATGGATTTTGCGCAAATGAATAAAGAAAGCAAAGAATTGGGTTATGTATATGGTGTTCAATCGAACGAAGCGGATATGGAGGCATTTGCCGAATTGGCAAAAATGCAGGAAAAACACAAGGAAAGCAAAACCGACCTGAAAGCCGGCGATATTATTGATTTGGAAACCGGTTTTTTACTTCCCGAACAAATTAAAATCATGCTCAATACACTTCCGCTTGATATTACTTATGTTGATGAAAACGATGTGGTTCGCTATTTTTCTAATCCGAAAGACCGCTTTTTTACCCGCTCAAAAGCCATTATCGGACGCACGGTGCAAAATTGCCATCCGCCGGAAAGTATCCACATAGTGGATAAAATTGTAAACAGCTTTAAATCAGGTGAAAAAGACGAAGCCAATTTCTGGATACAAATGCGCGGTAAATTTGTTTTAATCCGCTATTTTGCTTTACGCGATGCGGAAGGTAACTACAAAGGTACTTTGGAAGTGAGTCAGGACATTACCGAAATTCGTAAATTGGACGGTGAGCAAAGACTACTGGATTGGGAGTGAGTTTAGAAATTAGTTAATTAGAAATTGGTTTAAATCAAGTAAATGAATAATCTCCCTGTAATTTCCGTAATCACCGTAGTATATAACAGTGTGGATTTTATTGAAAAAACCATTCTTTCGGTTATTAATCAATCGTATCCGAATGTGGAATATTTGATTATTGACGGCGGAAGTACGGATGGTACGCTCGATATTATTGCAAAATACAAAAAATATATCGATGTGTTAATTACCGAACCGGACAATGGCTTGTACGATGCGATGAACAAAGGAATGGCTCTGGCAAAGGGCGATTATCTGTGGTTTATCAATTCGGGTGATGAAATTTACGATTTAAATGTTTTGGATAATATTTTTCGCAGGGAAAATCAGTTTGCCGATTTTTATTACGGAGAAACAGAAATAACTGATGCAGAAGGGAATATCCTTGGAATGCGCCGCCATAAAGCTCCGAAAAAACTTACATGGAGGACTTTTCTTTGGGGGATGAAAGTTAGTCATCAATCCATGATTGTTAAGCGTATAATAACAAGCCCTTATGATTTGCAATATCGTTTTTCGGCAGATTTTGATTGGGCGATTAAAGCACTGAAAAAAGCACAAAGTATTGAAAATACCGGCTTAATTCTTTCAAAATTTATGGATGGAGGAACTACTAAAAAAAACCTGAAAGCAGGACTAAAAGAGCGTTTCTGCATAATGAGAAAATTTTACGGGCTAATACCTACGGTATTAGTGCATTTGATTTTGCCTGTTAAATTGGCTTTTTTCTATTTAAAGAATAAAAGATATTAAAAAAGTTTAGAGGCTTAAAAGTTGATAGGTTTATTTAATATCATCTAACCCACATTATTACCTTCTGCAAGGCTTCTTCATCTGCCATTTTGCTACTCCGTTTTTTTACTGCCGACTGTGAACTGCCAACTGTTTAACAAAAAAGAGGAAGTATTACAGGAACTGTATTATCTACAATGTAAGCAGAAACTAATTAGTGTCATACAATTTACCATCGTAATAAATTTTTATCGTATTTACGGTAGTATTAATTAAAATGGTATTGTAGGTGAGTTGAAACAGTTTAATTAAGTCTCTGGTTACGATAAATTGCTTGCCGCCTGAAAATGTTTTCAGCCAGCCGTTTAAATCAATATATACAATGGTTGATTGTTGAATTTGAAAATGCTCGGGAATATAATTTTCCAATTCATAAATTTGCCCGTTGTAAAAAACCTTAAAATATCCTTGCTCGTCATAAACAATCAGGCTGTCCGTTACGTAATATGCATTTGGTTCAAAATCAGAAATATTTTCAATTTCACCATCGACAAACACTAAAAATTCATCCAAAGAACTGATATAAGCAACCATATTATCACCTACTTTATACGATTTTGGCTCAAAATCATCCAGGTCGATTATATCTCCTTTATAATAGGCATGAAATGTATTGGTAGATTTATCAACATAGGCTACAATATTTAAACCGGTTTTAAAATCAATCAGGTCGTTGGTTTGTGTAATTTCTTCAAGTTGTCCATGATAAAATATTTTAAAATACTTAGTATTATCGTTAAAATAAGCAAAAATATTATCGCCTGCTTTAAAATCCTGTATTGGTTGCCCTGTCAGCGCATTTTCAAGATTATAAATCCTGCCTCCGTAATATGCGTGTGAAGAATTTGTATTTCGGTTAAAAAAAGCAACGATACTGTCACCAACAGCATAACTAAGCACATTGCTTGTCAGCATTTGTCGCTTTCCGTTATCAAAAACATAGAGTTGTCCAAACATTTCATAAACCACTAAATATCGGGTAGCGAAATATTTATCAACCAATATATCGGAAAGTAAAATAATTTCACCTCTATGATATACCTTAAACTTACCGGCATTATCAATATAAGCTAAACAGTTGCCACCTACTTGATACGATTGAACAGGCAGATTTTCAACATCGTGAGTTACACCTCCGTCAAATATAATAAAATGCTTTTGGTAGTCATGAAATGCTGCTAAGCTATATGTTTGTGAAAAACTGATATAAGAAAACAGAGTAAAAAAAAGTACGAATAATAAATTCTTTGGTATCATAATACAGTTTTTGTTAAGATAAAATTTATCGCACAATGATTGTACCAAAATAGATGCATCCTTTTAACCCTTAAATCCGCAAGTATCTTTTACTGCAAATCCAAACTGCATGTCATTATTGGCAATGCTCGAAAAAAAACTACTCACCGTATCAAGTAGTGATACGCCTGCGTTGCTTTTTTCTGCGCTACACCAATACTGACGCACATTTTGGATTATCGTTACAAACATACCTGCGGATTTAAGGTTAACGTAAAAACAATAAATACACCAACCATTCAACTAATGTATTAAATTAAGGCATTCATCAAATCTTTTTGCCTAATGGTAATTATTTTACTAACTTTTGGGTAGTGTTTAACCTGAAAACTTTTTAATCATGAAAAAAATTATTTTGTTTTTTATTGTACTATTATTTACGAATAATCTTAGTGCACAATGGGAGCATGACATCACAAACACGCATATATCCAAAAGATTTAAATACGGCAATATGTATTATGCCTCGAACATGAGGGGTTTAGGAACATTCATGACTGATATAAAAATGGAAAACCCTGATTTATATCAAAAGCTTTTACCTTCTTATAACAATATTAAAAAGAAAAAAAATGTAGCTGTAAGTTCTATTATTGTTGGTAGTACAGTGGGGACAGCACTTATTGTAGGAGGAATGACTTTTTTACAAAAAGAAAATGATTTCTTTGGTGAAACAAACCCTTTTCCTGAGACAAATAATAAAAAGCCTAATTTAGCTGCAATTGGTGCCGGTATGGGTTTTTTTATTTCAGGTGCTATAATTGCAGTGATATTAATGCCCAAGGACAATGATATTTATAATTTCCTCAATCTCCATAATAAAAATAATCCGAATAAAAAGTTAGACTGGCAATTTGGTTTCAATTATACTCAACACAAAGATTTTATGCTGGGACTAAGAATGAAGTTCTAACCAACATTATTACCTTCGGTGAGGTGCTTCGCAGTTCATGAATTTTTACGCATAGGCGATAAGTCGCAAAGAGAGAGCGAATTAATAACTCTTATGCAAAATATTCAATATTAGTGCGTTTAATTAATTTGGTTTACTATCTCACTCTTTATCTAACTTTGCGCTTTTGCGTCTTTACATGATGAATTATTCAGGCTAAAATAAGAGACGGTATAAAAAAATAAGGGATACATTTTTTTTGTATCCCTTTTTTGTGTTGTCCCGCCAGGGCTCGAACCTGGACTCTTCTGAACCAAAATCAGACGTGTTGCCAATTACACCACGGGACAATCATCTTGTTTCGGAGTGCAAAAATATAAAAAAAAAATTACCTGCAAATATTTTCAATAAAAAAAAGTAATTTTTTTCATTGATTTAACCGCAATAATTCATGAAATTCTCTTTATGCAGATACGAGGCACCGAATTCCGCTGACATATCTTTATATTTCAAGGAATTCGTAACGAAGTAGATGCGTGAAGAGAATTTCAAGCGACATCCAAATTTGAGTGCGTTTGTTTTGTAATTAAATTCACTTAATGTATTGAGAATGAGTGTAT
>JALWNR010000239.1 GCA_027083715.1 Bacteroidales bacterium | reverse complement strand
ATCCAATGTGAAATAGGGTCTGTATGGTTTTCGCCAAAAAATACAATATCCGCATCTTTAAGCTCATTGAGCATTTTTGAGTATTTTATTTCTTTTCCTTTCTGATTATAGAGTTTATATGCAGGTTTATCACTTGTAAATGCAAAGCCTGTAAAAGCGATAAGGAGGTACAATAATGTCTTTTTCATTTTTAATGTATTAATTGAAAATAAATTTTAACCGAAACAAAGATACAAAGTCGGCAGAAAAAGACAAATAAATTTATCGAAAAACGATAAAAAAAGATTATTTATCAATAAAAAATAATATTCTATTTGCTTGTATTTAATTATTTTGTGTGAAAAACAATAAGTCTAAATACAAAAAAAGGGATACTTAACAGCATCCCTTTTCATAAAAAACTAAATACTATTTTTTCAAAGTTCTGATATAATTAATCAGTAACCATCTGTCTGCCTCAGAAGGTATTTTCTTTTCAAAGTTAGGCATTTCATCTCTACCGATAATTGCTTTGTAATACAATTCACCATCTGTTTGAGACTGAACCTCGTCTGTTGAGAAATCGCTCAACTCGGTATCTAATTCTTCAGCTTTGGTTCCATCACCAAAACCTTCTTTACCATGACAAGATTTGCAATGCTTATCCCATAATGCTTTGCCTACGTTCCCTGCATCGCTAACTCCTGCTTTTGGATTTTTCATCGTTTTATAGTTTGCAGGTACTGTCCAATCTTCTTGTGCAGAACTGTTTGTTGTGAATAAAAATAACATAGCACCCATCATTAAGCTTGCCATCGTTAATTTTCTTAATGCTTTTTTCATAATTTTAAAATTTTAAGATTAATATTAATATTTATTTAAAAATGTACTTATAAATTTGAAATAGATTATACTTTGATTTACATATTGATATTAAAATATACGAATAGCTTTATTTTGTTAATCTTTTGTTGATCAGATAAATAACTATTACCAATATCACTATTGATATGAATAGGAAAGATATAAACGGACCGCCGGTAAACGGGTCGTAATTTTCCTTATTCGGTGTAACCGGTATTCCCCAGGCAACTGTTGCATTTTTTTCTACATTTCCAAAATTGTCATTATCTTCAATTTTAGCAAATACCAGAACATTTCCGGCAGAATCACCGGGTAAATCATTAGGAAACACCAAACTGCATGTACCATCGCTTAACTGTTTTTTCCCAAGTGGTAAAAGACTGAATAAGCGTTGAGCATAAAACGTAATTTCTACATCATTTAAAGGGGCTTTTTCACCATCTCCTTTTAAAGCATAGGCATTTAAAGTCATGGTTTTAACAGAATCAACTTCTTCAAGCTTTAAATCCATGATAATATCCTGTATTTTTAAATCGGAAGATTTGGCTTTTAAGGTATCATTTCCTGCAAATTTTGCGATATATGAATAAACACCTGCAGTATCCGGTTTAAGCTTAAATTTATCTGAAATTATATACTCGGCTCTTCCTTTTTCATTCGTTTTTACAGTACCAAGAAGAATATCGACAGAATCAGTTGCGGCAAAAAATTTGATTTCGGCATTTTGAACCGGTCTGAACTTACGATTAACCTTTGTTTTTAAATCAGCAACAAGTGTTTTATTTCCATCGTTACCTTTATAATAATTAAATTTAAGGTAAGCTCTGGATTTTTTCTGAGCCTGTGCGGAGAATGAACCCAACATCATGAGAACGAGGACACTATATAGAATGCTTTTTATAGGAATAATTATTTTTTTCATATCTTATAATTTATCAATTAAAACGGGAAAAATTTACTCTGTTGCTAATTTAGGTGATGCACCTAGTTTTAGATACTTTTCGCCCATTGTGTACAAAAACAATAATAATGCAAGCGAAAAGAAGCAAATAACCCACTCCCAAATAGTTGGGTTATAAAGTATCATGTTTTTTTGGATACTTACTTTGGGCATAACCGGTAGTATTTGTCCCGACATTAGCATCTCCATCCGTCCGATTCCAAGACCAATCCACGCAAAAATTGCAGCTATTAGTTTAGCATTCATATTTTTACGAATTGCTTTTGTTACCATTAAACCGAAAGGTAAAAGCAAGCCAATAAATAATTCAGCTCTAAACGACCATGAGTCAATCATGTGTTCAACCACTGCAAATTCAGGACGGTTAGCATAAAGTCCTGATATTGTTCTCCATAAAACAAACAGTATGGTAACACCCAGAACAAAAGCAAATATTTTCGATAAATCGTCATAAATAGATTCTAAAACCGGAGTAGAAGTGTTTGTAACCTTATGGTAAATTAGGCTGATAAAAAGAATAGTTACAATTCCGGATAAAAATGCATCCAATAAAAAGTAAATGGGCATAAACTGTCCAAAGAAAGTAGGACGAGCTTCTATTAGTCCAAAAATTGAACCGGCAGTAGATTCGGCAGCAATAGCGACAAAAAATGCACCAACTCCTGCAAATCTACTAAGTTTGCTGTCCCAATCGCCATTATGTATTTTCCAAAACCGAACTATTAAAAAAGCCAGATACAAACTATAAAAAATACCCATCCAAAAAATTGGAGATTTCGGATTAGGTGAAATAACATAATAAATCATGTGCAATGGTTTACCCAATTCCAGAACCATAATCGATAATCCGGTAATTAGCGAAACAATGGAGATAAATTGCGCACGTTTAACTATCGGCTGATATTTTTTATATCCGAAAACGGTATATAAAGAGGTTATAAATGTAAGCCCTACACTTGTTAATATGAAAAATATATAGGCTGCTACAAGAATAGTCCAGGGAATTTTATCAATGGTACTAAACAATTCGCCATGTCCTTTTACAAAAAGCATGATAATTGTTATAAAACCTGCTAAAAGAACTATGCCAAGAGCAGCTATCCATAAATTATATAATTTTTTTGATTCCATCAGATTAAATATTTTTTTGTTTTAACTGTTTGACTCTTTTTCTTTAAAAGGGAATAAGCGATTATAAGGTGGCAGATAATAGGTATTTGGCTCTGTGCCAAAATATTCCATATATCGATATCCGGCTTTATCTTTAAGCACTTCTCTCAGGCGTACAGTTTCATCACCGTTTGTAATCGCATCTTCTTTGATATCGCCAAAGTAAAGAGCACCATTTGGACAAGCAGATACACAATGAGGCAGTTCTCCTTGCCTAATCATATCCGGACAAAAATCACATTTCCCTACTGTACCTTCACGCATAGGGGTACTGGTTTCAGGAGAATACTTTTCATCACTTTCTTCTTTAGGTTTGTGGTAATTAAATACTCGTGTATCATAGGGACATGCCACCATACAGTATTTACATCCAATACATACATCTTCATCAATCAGTACAAGTCCGTCGGAGCGTTTAAAAGAAGCTGAAACAGGACAAACATTTACACAAGGAGCATTATCGCAATGAAAGCAGGCTTTGGGAAACCAATAAGGAGCTGTTTCCTCTGACTCTTGCATTTTATATACTTTTAACCACTCTTGCTCGGGTCTTAGATGATGGGCTTTCTGGCAGTTCTCTACACACTTTCTTGCATTTTTGCATTTACCCAAATCTACAACCATTGTAAATTTCCGATAGGGAATTCCCTTTCTGGCTTCTTTACCCGTAATGGGTTTACAGTGTTTGTGTTCATTTTCCTTTGTCAATAAAGACTCTGCAACTTCGAGTACTTTGCCGTCAGTTGTCAATACTTTAAGTTTTTTACCCGAAGTTTCTGCTTTTACCTGATTAACGGTAGCCATTAGCCCTGTACCTAACACAGCACCGGCTCCTATTGTCAAGCCCGATTTAAGAAAATTCCGTCGGGAAGATTCTTTACGATTTTCATCTTTTGCCATAGCTTCTTTCAATTTTTTGGGTTTACTTTATAAATTAGGTTAACATAATAAAAAGCAGGCTGCTTAATAAAGCAAAAATTAAACGCTACTCTTTTATTGCTTGCTAACCAAATACTATACCCATAATTAAAATATAATACACACCAGTCTATAAGCCTTATGTATCAAGCAATATATGAGCACTATTTTTTTATACTAGTAAAAAAAGATGTTTTTATCGTTGCCGGATGCTGTGTTATTTAACCCTGTTGTGGGGCAAATAACCCATAATAATTAAGAGCTAATTTGCTCAATTCAATGCTTTATTATAATAATTGATAATTGTATAAAAGAACTATGCTGAAATATAATTTAAAGACTGCTTATTTTACTATCACAGTATAGAGTTTTATTAATTCTTTAAAGAAAAACAGGAGCTTATGATAATTATCATAGACTATTGTACGTTTTTGGCAGGGCTATTGATAATTTAATGATAAATTTACATTCAATTTATTGTTAACTTAAATAGAAAATCATATGAGACTAATTTTTATTTCAATCAGTATTATAATTTTAATATCAAGCTGCCAGGGGCAAAGTAAAGAAACCGGAATACAAAATAAAACTAATGAAGAATGCTGCCCTGAACAAAAAAATGAAACAGATCAACAACTTATAAACTCAGGAATGCATGAAGGTGTTTTACAAGAAGCTATCCAAACTAATTCATACACCTATTTGCGTCTCAGGGAAAACAATAATGATGTATGGTTGGCTGTACCAAAAATGCAAGCTGAACTTGGCAAAACCTACTATTATGAAGGCGGTATGAAAATGGAAAATTTTCACAGTAAAGAGTTGGGACGCGACTTTGATAAAGTAATTTTTCTCGAAAAAGTAGCCCAAAGCCCTGATGATTTAAAAAAATCAGAACCAACAACGGACTATACCTCAAATGTTAAATCAAGCATTGTTAAAACAGAAACAAAAATAGAGCCGGTTCAGGACGGAATTACCGTTGCTGAATTATTTGCCAACAAAGAAAAATATGCAGGAAAAACGGTAAAAATTAGAGGCAAAATTACAAAATATAACAAAGCCATTATGAAAAAGAATTGGATTCATATTCAAGACGGTACTGAATATAATGGTAAATTTGATGTAGTTGCAACTTCAAAACAAGAATTTAAGGTGGGTGATGTAGTAACCATAGAAGGTACCGTAACCCTCAATAAAGATTTTGGATATGGATATTCTTACGAAATTTTAATAGAAAATGCGGTTATAAAATAATGTCTCTTTTTTTATCAATGCTTCGTTAAAAAATGAAGGGTGAAGAGTGAAAAGCGAATTAATTTACTAAAAATCAGAATATTAATATTTCGCTTTTTTGCTTTGTAAACGGCTGAATTTTAATACTTCATAAAAATTTAACCCGCAAAATTCACCGCTTTTGTTATAGTTACATTACAATACATTTACTATCAATACAT
>JALWNR010000238.1 GCA_027083715.1 Bacteroidales bacterium | reverse complement strand
GTCTTAGTCAAAAGTTTTATTAAAAGAAATAAAACTTTCCAATATTTTAATTTCCATTTTAAAAATTTATAGTATATTTATACTTTTCAATTGCTTTCAGACGTTAAATAGCTATGATTTACTGATATAAAATGCCTTAATGATGGAAAATAAAGAAACAAACCGGCAAAAATCAAAACCCAGATTTGAAAGTACTTCCATTTTAAAAAGTGCTTTGCACGATGCAGAAATGCTTCTGGCTCATGCAGCTGAATACGGTATTGAAGTGGATACAAAACATATAAAAGCCATTGTTGATGCCAAAGCAAAAGAACAAAACGAAACATGGACAGAAGAAGATGAAATAAACCTGTGGCAGGCATATCAAACAATATCAAAACTGGTACAACCCGTAACCATTGACAGTATCAGGGCTTCGAGCGAGAGCATCGAAAAGCCGAACGGAATCTTTGCAAAAATTTTCAACATCAAAAGAAAACGCTCACTGGTACGTAGATCGGTACGATGGTATTCAGGTTTTGCACTTATATCAATGCTTTTTATGCTGGGGCTACAAATTTATTCCTTGCAGGGAACTAAATATTTATCAAACCTTGAAGCAGGAATCAATCGTTTATCAGAAATTGAAAACCGGACGGAGCAACTGATGCTCATGAGTTCAGAGGATCGCTCCATTTCAATGGAACAAGACCGCCTGACTACTGAAAGAACAGAAAAAATTAAAGAAGTGGAAAGCAACATCAAATTGCTTGAAAGCTGGTTAAACTTCACTTACGATATATGGTCAAAAAGCCCGGCGCATATACATGATGAGATTAAAGCCAGTGCCGAAATGTCATCTTACGGACCTCCTGATTTTACACAAACAGGTGGAACAACAAAAAATATAGTGGTCATTCAGCAGGCAAAAAGCCTTTTGATTATTCTTAACCAGTATATTTTGCCCTTAATGTATGGTTTACTTGGCGGATTTGCTTTTGTTTTACGAAGTCTTGCCGTCGAAACCAAATCAATGACTTATACGGCTGTATCCAATATAAAATATGCTTTACGTATTCATCTGGGAGCGTTGGCTGGCTTGGTGGTTGGTTTTCTGTGGGGCGATATTGCCTCATCCTCGTTTGGAATGGCAAGCTCATTCTCTCCATTAGCTGTTGCCTTCATTGCCGGATACAGTGTAGAATTTATGTTTCGCTTATTTGACTCAATCATTGGGACAAAAGATGATAAAAAAGGAAACGATTCTTCGGGTTCGAGAAAGAAAAATTAAGCTTATCAAATATAAAGTTATTAACCCGGCTTTTGTATTTAAAATATTGCGAATTATTAATAAGTTATGCTTATTGCTGTTTCTTTTTACTAAAGGCTATGGTTTAAAATAGAGGATATATTTGTATTAATGATTTCATTTTCTTAATCTAAAATCTTTGCATTTTTTAGCAAAATATAACAAGCTGCCGGATAAAGAATCTGCTTTACAAATTACTTTCATCATCCTTAGCTGTAGAAGTAAACTTTTCTTTCACCCAGCGTGGAGTAATCATGGCTCCGATAATCAGGTACGGATAGTAAGTAATTAATCGCCAAAGAGTAGCCATAACGACTACAATTCCGGCTATTTGGGGCAGGAAATCACCCAGATATTCGGTAAATACCCACTCACTGAAACCACTACCGCCCGGTGTAGGACTTACCAGCATAATTATCCACATAACAAGCTGGCGTGCATACAAAAGAACATGATCGTTTACCGTAAAAAAAGCCAGAAACATTGCATTTACCACCAGATAACGCGATGTCCACGAAAAAAAAGTAGCACCGAAAGCCTTAATCCAAAACCCGAAGGGTTTTTTTATCAGCTCAGCAGAACTTTGCATAATTTCGTTACCTGCTTTGGCAGCACTGTAGCGCCATTTTCTTAAAAATCTCAGTTTAAAAAGGTTTATTAACAAGCGTTTTATTGCACGCGGATTTTTAAAAAGCCCGTAAGACAATAAAATGATGTATGCCAGTTTAATGGAATATCCAATCATGGCAGCCCAATACAATTCAGTGGCGGTTTGGCTCGAAACAGGAAAAAGTTCAGCCCGGCTAATCAGCAAAACCATAATCGGAAACATAATAATAAAATACAACTCATCTAAAAAAGAGGTTGCCATAACCACTGCGGTACTTCGCCCTACGCTAATTCCTTCTTTATTTACAAAAATCACGGCTAAACCCGTACCACCAACCGCCGAAGGGGTTATTGCCGAAGTAAACTCCCATAAAAAAATCACACGAATTGCCTGCCGCCAGCTAAAATCATTATCGGTAAGTATGCGAATTCGAAGAATATAACCCATATCGCGAAAAGCCATTAATACAAATGCTATTAATAGCCAAAATGCCGCATTCCATGAAAAATGTACCACATCAAATGCTCTGATGTCAAAATTACGATAAAGCATAAAACCAACAACCCCTAAGCCGATTAAAACCGGCCAAATCATTTTTCGGGGGCTTATTTTAGAGGCTATACTCTGCTCATTTTTTCTCGATTCAGGCATAAAAGGAATATATAATTTATGTGAAAACACAAAATTATAAATTAATAATGGTTTTATTACATTTGCCATGTTAACTTTAGTTAAATAAAAAATGAAATTTGGCAAAAACATAGGTGCCCATATATCAATTCTGTCGGCAAATATTATTTATGGTTTAAACTACACTATTGCCAAAGAGATAATGCCCAACTATCTACAACCCTATGCTTTAACAATTTGCAGAGTTATAGCGGCAAGTATATTATTTTGGGCATTTAGTTTTATCTATAAAACAGAAAAAATTGCTCGTAAAGACATCAAAACACTAGTTTTTGCAGCCATCTTTGGAGTTACCCTTAATCAATTAATGTTTTTAAAAGGATTAAACTATACAACACCAATTGATGCAAGCATCATAATGACCGTAAATCCGATTTTGGTTTTATTGGTATCCGCCATTGTAATAGGCGAACTTATAAATTTACGTAAAATCAGCGGAATAATTATTGGAGCAACCGGAGCTGTTTTGTTAATTCTAATGAGTGGTGGCAAATTAGACTTTAGTTCGGATACTTTTTTAGGAAATGTACTCGTTTTTTTAAATGCGTTAAGCTATGGTATTTACTTAGTAATCGTTAAAACGCTAATGATGAAATATAAACCGACAACAGTTTTAAAGTGGATTTTTCCTATTGGATTTTTATTTATATTTCCTGTAGGGTTTGAAGAACTTATCCATACTGACTGGAATACAATTCCTGCAAATATTTGGTGGGCAATTGCCTATGTGTTAATTGCAACTACTTTTTTAGCTTATTTATTGAATGTTTACGGTTTGCAGCATGTAAACGCATCTACGGTAAGTATTTATATTTACTCTCAACCGGTTATTGCATCTTTTGTTTCAGTTATTTTAGGAAAAGACAGTTTAAATACCATAAAAATATTGGCAACACTTTTGGTTTTTACGGGTGTTTATTTAGTAAGTATACAAAAAAAGAAATAAGGTTTTAAGATACAGGAATTAATATTTCGGAAAAACAACAACAAATTATTTTTGAAGCCTTTCAAAAAGTAGAAGGTAAGCATAAAAAATTTCACAGAGGAATCAGGCCGGGGTCAATATTAATTAAAAGGCTATCTATTAATAAATTAAGCCAAACCTGTTTAAAAAGTAAATTAAACGAAAATATAGAATTTTCAATAAAATTTCCTGTTTTTGAAATTTAGTTATTATATTTCGATGTGTTTAGAATAATATACATATCGCGTTTATTTTTAATAACTGTTTTTTTCAGTGTACAATACCTAAATGCTCAGGTACATACCTTATATTTTGAAAACTATTCCTCAGAACAAGGTTTATCACAAAATAGTGTCAGTTGTTTTGCGCAAGACCAATTCGGGTATATTTGGATGGGTACTGAAAACGGGCTGAATAAATTTGATGGTTACCAAATCATTAATTATTTTGAGGACAATAGTAATGCCGACCACCTTTCATCCGGTTCTATAAATGATATTTGTGTTGATCAAGAAAATAGAATTTGGATAGCTACATCTAACGGACTTAACTGCTATGACCAGAAAACAGAAAAATTTTCCCACTATAAGTTCAACGATAGTATTTCAAACAACAATCAACACATTAATATTGTTTTCATTGACCATAAAAATTACTTGTGGTTAGGTACACCAAAAGGAATTAAAAAAAGCAAGTATCCTATTGGATCTGATTTAAATCCCCAAAAAATAATTTTTGACAATTTCTCTAATACATTTTCAAATAAAAATATAGTTTTTATTTATCAAGACTCACAGAATGATATTTGGATTGGTACATCAAAAGAAGTTTTTCTGATTAAAAGTACTGGGAAGATTAGAAAAATAAAGCTCCCCGAAAATTTCATCATCCATAATGCATTCAAAATTACTACTATAGCCGAAGATAAAAAAATGCGCTTTTGGATTGGCACGGAGCAAGGACTTTTATGGTATAATAAAGAACTTGAGACCTTTACCAATTTAAAAAAACACCCTTTCTTTAAAGCAAACCCTGCTGCTAATTTTATAAAAAAAATATTGGTGGATCATAAAGGACGTGTTTTTATCGGAACATATGGCAATGGATTAGTACAATTCTTGGAAAAAGAGAATACATTTGTCAGCTACATGCACAACCAAGGAAACCCAAACTCATTGCCCCGAAATTATATTTATACCCTTTTTGAAGATAAATCAAAAGTGCTTTTTGTAAGTGTTATAGGAGCAGGCTTTTGTAAAGCCGGTTTAGGAACTAAAAAATTTTATCTATATAATAATCATAACTTAAAAGATAATTATATTGTTAGAGCCTTACATGTATCAGATAATAATAATTTATGGATAGGATTGCAAACAGCTGGGCTTGAAAAACTGGACATCAGTAATAATTTTTACACCCATTATCACTTTCCCGACAATGGTAAAAATACTGATTTTACCATTAAAACAATATGTCAATACGATTCGGTCAACTTATTATTAGGTACTTTTTTTAAAGGGGTTTTAATTTTTAATACAAATACTGGAAGTTTTAAACAATTTGCACCTGAAATTCCCAAACTTTCAAAAATAAATTATATAACAGATATAAAAATTAATACAAAAAAAAATATATGGATTGCTACGTTTCATGACGGAGTTTATGTATATAACCGCCAAAAGCAAAAACTAACTCATTACCATGAAAAAAGTAAAGAGCATCCGCTTCTTAACAACAGTATTTCTTCAATCTATTTTGATAAAAAAGGTATGGTTTGGCTCACATCCATAGGAGGCGGTATAGGCATATTAA
>JALWNR010000237.1:3465-5392 GCA_027083715.1 Bacteroidales bacterium | reverse complement strand
GAATAAGGAAGTGCAAAAGAAAATGCAGGAAATACGTTGTAGGCGAATATGTAAAGTGCTGCACCGCTTATCCCGCCAAGGAGATAAACACTGAGTAATTGTTTTGGACTCAGAAATTCCAGAAATATTTTACCAAACCAGTACAACCACAGCATATTAAACAATATATGCAAAAAATCGTAATGTAAAAATGCATAGCTGACAATTGTCCACGGGCGATACAATAATTTACCCAAATCAGCAGGAACAGCCAGCCAGTTAATTATTCCAAGACTTTCAGTGCCTACTCCGGTAAATAAAAAACTAAACAAACCGATAAGGTTTATCAATATAAATACCGAAACATTAATAAAAATTAGTCTAATAATGATGTTACCGGTATAATACATTCTTTTTATTTCTTCAAACATAATTTTTTTGTTTTTTTCATAAACATCTGCAAAAATCTTACCTGTGCCGGTTTAATGTCATTATGTCAGCCAGCGGTTATGCTTATTTTTTCGCCAAAGCAAAATCATAATAATTCCGAACAACATCCCGCCAAGGTGAGCAAAATGAGCTACATTATCCTGTGGGTTGTTCGACAGCCCTGACCAAAGCTCCAATGCACCGTACATAATAACAAAATATTTTGTTTTAATGGGGATGGCAAAATACAGATAAATAACCGAATTGGGCCAAGTCATTCCAAATGCCAGTAATAAACCAAATACAGCTCCCGAAGCACCAACGATTAATGGAGCATTCATATAATCGGCACGGTATTGATTCATAAAATAAATAGCTTGCTGCAAAGCCTTATTGGGCTCTGTGGCTACTAATTGATTATAATTGTTTAAAAATTGTTGGTAATGATTTTGAATATCGTATGAAGCAATACTAAAATTAGACGATTCCATAAAAATCTTAAAGCCTTCGAGACTAGGATTTGCTAAAAAATGATCAATAGAAGCCAAAACAGGGCTCATATCAAAATACACGATGGTGTAATGCGTTAAAGCAGCTCCAAAGCCGGTTATAAAATAATAAATTAGAAAACGTTGGGCACCCCAATAATTTTCCAGTGTATTGCCAAACATCCACAGCGCAAACATATTGAAAAATAAATGTCCGAAACTGCCATGCATAAACATGTAGGTAATGAATTGATAGGGTGCAAATTTTTCCGAACCCATAAAATGCAGTCCGAATATATCATTTAAATCGATGTGCACACTTGAATACAAGCTGACATAGGCAAGAAATGCCAGTGTATTAATAATCAGCAGGTTTTTAACAACAGGAGGTAATATCCTGAACCCGCCAGGTCTGAATTGATTTCCGTTCATAAATATTTTTTTACAATATTGCTAAATTTCCATGAGTATTTCTAAAAAGAATGTCGAATTTAAGAAAATTTAACAATTATCGGAAAAACTTATTTATTTTGACAGAGAAATTTACCACTAAATTTTAGATTTACTTTAAATCTGCAGGTATGTTTGTAACGATAATCCAAAATCAGTATTGGTGTAGCACAGAAAAAAGCAACGCAGGCGTATCACTTGATACGGAGAGTAGGTTTTTTCGAGCATTGCCAATAATGACGTGCAGTTTGGGTTTGCAGTAAAAGATACTTGCGGATTTAAGGATTTATAAAAAGCACCTTACTTTCTCAACTACTTCGGGGTGTTTATAATGTCTGAAATGTCCGCCATGATTACCTGAAAAAAACAAAGCATTCTCCCATTTATCCGCAATTACTTTTACTTCACCAACCGGGATTATATTATCATGATTGTCATGAATAATCAAAACTTCTTTAACCGGTATTTTTGGAAAAGCTTTTTCGACAGACATATCTTGAATTTTACGACCTACTAATTTTTCAATATACCGAACACATTTATCAAACAATTTATCATTAATTGATAAAAGACTTTTAAAT